>CAZMQP010000216.1:0-4749 GCA_964568385.1 uncultured bacterium | reverse complement strand
AACTCGGCCGCGATCAACGAGGACGGGTCCACCTTGGCCCCCGACCGGCGGCGCGGCGGCGCGGTGTCCACGCTGCCGCTGCCCGGCGCATCCGGTGCGGCGGTGGGCGGCGGCGCGGAGGCCTCGGGCGCGGAGGCCGCAGCCGGCTCGGACGGCGCGGCCGCGGGCACGTCCAGCGCGCTTCCGAGTTCGGCCTCGAAGCGGTCGAACCCGAGCATGTCCTTGAGCCGCTGGCGCGCGGGCGGGCGCGAACGCTCCTTGCGCGGCGGCTTGGCGGCCACGCGCTTGCGGCCACTCGCCGCGGCCGCCGGCGGAGCGCCCGGCCGTGAACGCAAGGCCGCCGGGCGCGGCTCGGAGGCCGCGGGCGCCTCGGCCGCGCGGACCACCTTCGCCCTCACCGGCAGGCTCGGCGGCAGCGGCTCGTCGGGGGCGCGATCGAGCATCGAGGCCGTCGGCACGCCGATCGGGCCGCCCGGTCCGCCCAGGTCGAGCATGTGATCGTCATCCTCGTCGGCCGGCCGGACGGCGGGAACGGCGTCGGAGGCGGGCAGGTCCCGCATCGGGAAGTCGTCCTCGGCCTCGCCGGGGTTGAGGCCGCGCGGCTCGGGCGCCGCATCCATCGCGGGCACGCCGACGGTGTCCACCTCCTCGAGCAGCTCGCGCAGCACCTTGGCGGCCTCGCTGCAGCCGCGCGAGTACCACTCGCGCATCGCGCGCGGATTGGCCCGGCTGCCGGGCATCGTGAACGGGATGCGGCGGAAGCGCTCGGAGCGCGTCGCGTCGCCGGGCCAGATGCGCTGCAGCACGGTGAGCGTGTTCTGCCGCCAGTTGCGGAATCCGGGGTCGCGCGGCTGCGCGTTGCGGAGCCCCGCGAGCGCGACCAGCTGCTCCTCGAGCCAGCGGCGGGCCTGGTCCACGTGCGCCTCGGTGCTCATCGCATCCTCCGGCGGCGGCTACCAGTCCGAGAAGCGCTCCTCGCGCCACGGGTCGGCGTCGTTGTGGTAGCCGTTGCGCTCCCAGAAGCCGGGGGCATCGCGGCCCACGAGTTCGATCCGCCGCACCCACTTGGCGCTCTTCCAGAAGTAGCGCCTCGGCACGACGAGCCGGAGCGGCCACCCGTGCTCGGGTGTGAGCGGCTGACCGCTGTGTCTGTCCGCCAGCAGCACGTCATCGTGGAGGAGCTCCGCGATCGGGAGATTGGTGGTGAACCCCTGCTCGGCGTGGACGATCGCGAACCGGCACTCCGGCTTCACGCCCGCGCCCGACAGCAGCTCACGCATCGAAACGCCTTCCCACAGGTTGTCGTACCGGCTCCAGCGCGTGACGCAATGGATGTCGGACCGCACCTGCACCCGCGGCAACTGCTCGAACTGCGTCCACGTCCACCGTTGCGGCTGCTCGACGAGGCCGTCCACCTGGAGATCCCAGTGGGCGAGGTCCACGGTCGGCACCGATCCGTAGTGGAGCACGGGCCACTTCTCGGTCAGCACCGGCCCCGGAGGGAGCCGGGGTTCGTTTCTCGGGCTCTCGTGGATATCGGCCGGTCCGGGCGGGGGATTCATCGGGTTCTCCAGGGGGTGGGGCGGCCGCGCGCGCCGCGCCGACCGGACGCCCGCAACACTAGCCGCCCGGGCGGGCGCGGGCCAGCGGCCGGCCTCAGTCGTCGTCGCGGGCGCTTCGCAGGCGCTTGACCGAGGCGCGCCGCCGCTTGGCGTCGAGGCGCTCCGCCTGCGAGGCGCGGGTGGGACTTGTGGCGACGCGCTTCTTCTTCCTGCGCCGGGCCGCCTCGAGCGCCAGGTGGAGCCGCTCGAGGGCCGCGCGCTTGTTGCGCAGCTGCGAGCGCTCCTCGGTGCCGACCCGCGTCAGCCCCGAGGGCCGGTGCCGCAGCCGCACCGCCGACTCGGTCTTGTTGCGATGCTGGCCGCCCGGCCCCGAGGCGCGGTAGGTCTCGACGTCACACTCGGCGAGCAGGCGCTGGAGATGCTCCGGCAGCGGCATGGCGTGCGGCTCACCCGAGCCAGCGCGCGAGCCAGTCGTGCACCTCGCGGCACCAGAGCAGCGAGTTCCGGGGCTTGAGGATCCAGTGGTTCTCGTCCGGGAAGTAGACGAGCCGCGCCGGCACGCCCTTGGCCTTGAGCATGCCGTAGAGCAGCAGGCCCTGGCCGACCGGCACGCGGTAGTCGCGCTCGCCGTGGATCACCAGCATCGGCGTGACCATGGCGCTCGCGTACCGGATGGGTGACCAGCGGTCCTGCTTCTCGAGTCCGTCCCACGCCTCGCCGCCCGCGGCGCGGCCGCGGCCCTGCGTGACGTCGCTGGCGTACTGCCCGGTGAGGTCGTTGACGCCCGCGTGGCAGATGATGCACTTGAAGCGGTCGGTGTGGCCCGCGATCCACGTGGCCATGTAGCCGCCGTAGCTGCCGCCGGTCGCCGCCATGCGCGCCGGATCGGCGATGCCCGCCGCGATGAGCACGTCGGTGGCGTTCATGACGTCCTCGTGCGGCCGCCGCGCCCACTCGCCCTGGATGCGCTTGGCGAAATCGTCGCCCCACGACGTCGAGCCCTGGAAGTTGACCATCGCCGCCACGTACCCGGGCGCGGCGAACAGGTGCGCGTTCCAGCGCATGTGCCACTGGTCGCCGAAGACGCCGTGCGGTCCGCCGTGGATCATGTGCACGAGCGGCAGCGGCTGGCCGGGTTCGGCGCCGGGCGGGAACACCACCAGCATCTGCACGGTCTCGCCGTCGGCGCCGGCGAAGTGCATCTCGCGCACCTCGCCCGTGGCGAAGCGCGCCGCCGCTTCGGCGGTGAACCGCGTCCGCGTGCGGCGGTCGGAGCCGTCGAGCGCGCAGGTGACGATCTCGCTCGGGGACGCCGCGCTCTGGTGCGTGAACACGAGCCGCCGCTTCGCCACCGCGAGGCCGCCCACGGCGCCGTCCGCGACCAGCGCCACCGGCTCGCCCTCGCCGCGCCACGCGAACAGCTTGACCCGCGCGTGCTGCTCGGCCACGAACACGAGCGTGCCGTCCGGCGCGAACTCCCATCCCGTGGGCGAGTGGTCCCAGCCGGTCACCAGCGGCTCGTGCTGCCGCGTCGCGCGGTCCACGCGCATCAGCCGCGTGGGATCGGCGTAGTAGAGCGGGTCGTGCGTCTTGCCGTACACGATCGAACGGCCGTCGGGCGAGTAGCGCGGGCGGAAGTCGTCGGCTCCGTGCGGCGGCACCAGGCGCGCCACCGCGCCGCCGGCGACCGGCACCGTGTAGACGGCGGTCACGATCAGCGAGCGCGCGTCGTCGAACGACGTGCCCGTGAACGCCACCTCGGCGCCGTCCGGGCTGATGTCGAACTGCCCGGTCGGGTCCATCCACTCGAACCAGAACGTGCTCTCCGGCGCGAGGTCGCGCAGCGACCCCGTCTCGACATCGAGGTGGAACAGGTGCATCACCTCGCCGGTCGTGAGCCAGGTGTCCCAGTAGCGGTAGAAGCGCTCCTCGGTGACGTGCGCCTTGACCGGGTCCTTGGCGCGGCGCTCGAGCTCGGTCCGGGTCGCCTCGGGGGTCAGGTGCCCCCGGATCAGCTGCGCCGCCACGATCATGCCGCGCCCATCGGGCAGCCAGCGCGCGTCGGCGACGCCGAGCGGCAGCGTCGTGAGCGCGCGCGGCTCGCCGCCCTCGAGCGACATCAGGTGGAGCTGCAGGCGCGAATCGGCATCCTTGCGCAGGAACGTGAAACGGCGGCCGTCGGGCGCCCAGCGCGGCTCGCTGGCCGAGCGGTCGGGGGACGTGAGCGCGCGCGGCTCGGTGTCGTCCTCGAGCGAGACCAGGTGGAGCGTGCTCCGCGACTCGTTCTTCTCGAGGTCGGTGTTCGCCACCGGCACCAGCGCCCAGCGGCCGTCGGGCGACGGCTGCGGCGAACCGACGCGCGGCAGCGCCCACAGGTCCTCGGCGGTGATGGGGCGCGGGCCCGGGCGGGCCGGGTGCAGCACGGTGTGGGCGGGGGACGAGACGGTCATCGGAGGCCTCCGGGGAACGGCGAGGACGCGCGTGGGCCCCGCAGGCCACCATGCCCGGCGCCCGCGGTCAATCGGATCATGACCGGTGCGGCGGACGCGGCCACCGGACGCCCGGAGGGGGGCCGGGTTGGCCCGCCTCCGCCCCCGGCGCTATCCTGCCGGGCGATCGAGGAACCGTTTTCAGGCCTCCGGGCCTCCCACCGGGCGGAAGCGCCGCGCGCCCGAGCGCAGCGGCCCGCCCGCCGGCTCCGAGCCCGGGCCGGCCCACCGAAAGGACACCGACTTCATGAGCCTCAAGGACCCGCCCCCCGTCAGCGACCGGCGCGAGACCGAGCGCTACCATCTCAACCTGCTCACCGGCTTCAAGCGGCACCTCCCGGACGGCGACCCGACCGAGACGCAGGAGTGGCTCGACGCCCTCGACGGCGTCGTCGAGACGCAGGGCCCCGAGCGCGCCGACTGGCTGCTGCGCCGCGTGCTCAAGCGCGCCCGCCAGCTCCAGGTCGGCCTGCCGGGCCTGGTCCAGTCGCGCTACATCAACACCATCTCGCCCGAGCAGGAGCCGCCCTTCCCGGGGGACGAGGCCATGGAGCTCCGCATCCGGCGCATCATCCGCTGGAACGCGGCCGTCATGGTGATCCGCGCCAACCACCGCTATTCCGGCCTCGGCGGCCACCTGTCCACCTACGCCTCGGCCGCCAGCCTCTACGAGGTCGGCTTCAACCACTTCTTCCGCG
>CAZMQP010000215.1:0-4757 GCA_964568385.1 uncultured bacterium | reverse complement strand
ACCGCCGCGGCCACGCCCGCCGCCGCCGCCGTGCCGGCCGTGCCCGAGCGCGAGGTGGTGCTCGAGACCGACGACTTCCGCGCCACGTTCAGCAACCGCGGCGCCCGGCTCGTCTCCTACCAGCTCAAGCGGTTCGCGGCCGAGCGCGGCGTCAGCGCCTTCGGTGAGAACCCGGGCCTTCGGCCGCGCCGCGGCAGCGAGGTGCCCGAGGGCGACCGCGTGGGCCTCTCGGGCTCGCCCACGTTCGCCCTCGACCTGGGGTCGGGCCGGCAGAAGCGCGACCTCGGCCAGATGGTCTATGCCGTCGAGGAGAGCACCGACGCCTCCGGCGCCGTGCGCCGGGTGACGTTCACCGGGCGCGACACCTCGGGACTCGTGGTGGAGCAGGTGTGGCGCGTCAGCGAGCACGATCACCTGCTCGACCTCGCGGTCCGGGTGCCGAGCATGCCGGCCGCGTGGCGGCTGACGGATTACTCGCTGGTCACGCGCACCTGGCCGCTCCTCAACGAGTCCGACCCCGAGGTGGACAAGCGTTCGCTGCGCGCCATCGGGCTCGTCGGCAAGAACCTGCATCGCGACCACGCGCCCGGCATGGTCGGCAAGGCCGAGAAGCCGCACGATGGCGTGGCGCGCTGGGCGGGGGTGCAGACGCACTACTTCCTGGGCATCGTCGCCAGCATTGGCCGCGAGGCGCGCAGCGCCATCAGCGCCGGAGAGCGCCGGACGCTGACCGACGAACAGCTGGCGCGCATGCCCGCGGGCAGCCCGGCCACGCAGGATGTCGCCGTGGGCACGCTGGTGATGCCGCTGCCCGACGGCTCCGAGACGCACCGTTTCGGCATCTACCTGGGCCCGGGTGACTACTTCGCGCTGTCGCGCCTGTCCGAGCAGCTCGGCGGCGGGCTCGAACTGCAGCGCGCCGTGGACATGGGCTGGAACTGGATCGTGCCCGTCTCCAAGCTGCTGCTGCAGCTGCTCATCTGGATCGACGGCCTGGTGCGCAACTTCGGCGTCGCCATCCTGCTGCTCGCCGCCGTGGTCCGGCTCGTCCTGCACCCGCTCAACATGTCGAGCATGAAGTCCATGCGCGGCCTGCAGAAGGTGCAGCCCGAGGTCGAGCGCATCCGCGACAAGTACAAGAACGACCAGCAGGCGATGAACACCGCGATCATGGCGCTCTACAAGGAGCACAAGGTGAATCCGGCGGGCGGCTGCCTGCCCATGCTCATGCAGATGCCGCTGTTCTTCGCGCTCTACGCCGTGCTGTTCAACGCCATCGAACTGCGCCAGGCGCCGTTCGGGCTGTGGATCCACGACCTGTCGGCGCCCGACCTGCTGTTCCAGGCGGGGCCGCTGCCCATCCGGCTGCTGCCGATCCTGATGGCCGGCTCGGGACTGCTGTCCCAGTGGCTGACGCCGACGGATCCCAAGCAGGCGCCGATGATGTACCTGATGAACGTGGTCATGCTCGTGTTCTTCTACAATCTCCCGTCCGGTCTGGTGTTCTACTGGACGATCATGAATCTGTTCACCGCGCTGCAGCAGTGGCTCGTCATGCGCGGTGACCAGGGGGTGCTGGTCGCCACCTCGCCCGCCGCCGTCCCCGCGATGGCAGGGGGCAAGCGCAAGCGCCGCTAGGCTGGACGCATGCGGCGACCCTTCACCGTGGCGGACGGGGCCACGGCCGGAGCGGCAGATCCCGTCATACGGCTGCACACCGTCCCCGCGAAGCGGTTGCGCGCCGGCGGCTCGCCGCGCCTGTTCGGGCGCATCGAGCGCTGCGCAGCACCCGTGCGCGAACGGTGCCACTCCATCACCGCATGCGCGGCGCGCGTGAGCGCGCGCTGACGCGGCGGCAAGAGGCGACACATGGCGAAGACGGGTTCGGTTTACGAGGGAAGGACGTTCGAGGAAGCGGTGCAGCGCGGGCTCGACGAGCTGCGCATGTCGCGCGCCGAGGTGGTGATCACGCTCATCGAGGAGGGCAAGAGCGGCTTCCTCGGGTTCGGCTCCAAGCCGTTCCGCGTGAGCGTGCTGCGCCGTCCGGGGGGCGCGATCCGCGAGCCGGAGGCGCGCGAGGAGCGCCGCGTCAAGCCGACGCGCGGCGGGGATCGCGATCGCGGCCGTGGCGGCCGCGGCGATCGCAAGGAGTCCTCGGGCCGCGACCGCGACCGGGGCGACCGTCCGGGGCGCCGCGACAAGCGGGACGACCGAGGCGCGGAGCGCCGTGACAAGCCGGCGGGCGAACCCGTCGAGGCGGGCGCGCGCAGCGAGCGCGGGGATCGTCCGGAGCGTGGCGAGCGCGGGGAGCGCGGCGGCCGCCGCCGTGACGGCCGGGAGGGCCGTGAGGGTCGTGAGGCGCGTGAGCCGCGCGAGGAGCGCCGTCCGCGTCCGCAGCCGGAGGCCGCATCGTTCGAGTCCCCGCCGCCTGCGGTGACTGCGCCGGCCCGCGTGCCGGCCGCCGCTTCAGCCGACGACGAGGGGGATGATGACGCCAGCCGCCGCCGTCGCCGCCGCGGACGCCGCGGTGGCCGTGGCCGCCGCCGTGGTGAGCGCCCCGAGGGTGCGCCGCTGACCGGTGACAACCTGAACGGCAGCCCGGTCATGGCCGAGGACGACGACGACGATTTCGAGGACGCGCCCGCCCCCAAGGCGGCGTCGCCCGCGGTGGCGCCGCCCCCGCCCCCGGCTCCGGCCGCGCCGTCCCCGGTGCACGCGCTGCACCAGGACGACGAGGACGAGGCCGAGACCGAGACCGTCGGCGCCACGCCGGCGGTGAGCGGCGGCGATCGCGGCGAGCGCTACGAGCGCGGCGAGCGGCGCGACCGGCCGAACCGCAGTGACCGCGGCGATCGCGGCGACCGGCGAGAGCGCCGGGACCGTCCGGCCAGCTACACCACCCCCGAGCTGACGCCCGCCGAGCTCGAGTCGCAGGCGAGCCAGCTGACGACCGACCTGCTGCGCGCCATGGGCTTCGAGCCCAAGGTGACGGCCAAGGCCGAGGGCACGCGCGTGGACGTGACCATCGAGGTGAGCGAGGACGACGAACTGCTCATCGGCCATCGCGGCGAGGTGCGGCAGGCACTACAGCAGCTGCTCAACCGCTACCTGAACCGCGGTGAGGGCAGCCGCTATCACCTGCAGCTCGAGGTCAACGACTTCTGGCAGCGGCGTGAGGACGAGCTGGCCGAGCTGGCGCGCTCGTTCGCCGACGAGGCGGTGGAGAAGCAGATCGAGGTGGTCACCGACTACCTCAACTCACAGGAGCGCCGCATCGTGCACGTGACGCTCAAGGAGGATCCGCGCGTCCGCACGTTCGCGCTCGGCACCGGCATGATCAAACGCGTCGCCATCGCGCCCGCGAGCTTCCCCGAACGTTCGGGAGACGAGCACGAGGACTGATCGCCGAGCCCGATCCACCACCGCGGGCCGGGCGCGGCTCGCCCGCGCCCGGCGCGCCTCTTTGCACGAGGCCCCATGCCGCTGCCGTCTCTCGAGGACACCATCGCCGCCATCGCCACCGCCCCCGGCGCCGCCGGGCTGGCGGTGGTGCGCGTGAGCGGGCCGGGCGCGCTCGAGTGCGCGGGCCGCGTGTTCGAGGGCCCCGACCTCGGCCGGGCGCCCGGACACACCCTGCATCACGGCTGGGCGATGCGGCCGGGGCCGGAGCCGGCGGCCGCCCGGCTCGACGAGGTCGTGGCGGCGGTCTTCCGCGCGCCGCGCTCGTACACGCGCGAGGACGGGGTCGAGCTGTCCTGCCATGGCGGCGCGATCCCCGCCCGCCGCGTGCTCGCCGCCCTGCTCGACGCCGGCGCGCGCCTGGCGGCCCCGGGGGAGTTCACGCTGCGGGCGTTCCTGCATGGCCGGCTCGACCTGGCGCAGGCGGAGGCGGTGGCCGATCTGATCCGGGCCGAGACCGAGCGGGCCTCGGACCTGGCGCTGGCGCAGCTGGCGGGGGCGCTGTCCCGGCGGCTGGCGGCGGTGGACGAGCAGGTCCGCGATGCGCTCGCCGAGACCGAGGCGCGCGTGGACTTCGCCGAGGACGTGGGCGGCATCGAGGTGCCGCCGCACGTGCGCGCGGCGATCGCGGCCGCGGCCGCCGAGCTCGAGGCGATGCTCGCCGGCAGTGCGTTCGCGCGCGCGGTCCGCGAGGGCGTGCACGTACCGCTGGTGGGGCGGCCCAACGCCGGCAAGTCGTCGCTGTTCAACGCGCTGCTCGGGGAGTCGCGCGCCATCGTGCATGACGTGCCGGGCACCACGCGCGACCGCGTCAGCGAGGCGCTCGAACTCGCGGGCGTGCGCGTGACGCTCTCGGACACCGCGGGGGTGCGCGAGAGCGGCGACGTGGTGGAGGCCGAGGGCGTGGACCGTGCGCTCGATGCGCTGGACCAGGCGTCGCTGGTGGTCTGGGTGGTGGACGGCTCGCAGGCGCTGACGTCCGACGACGAGGCGCTGGCGCGGCGGCTGTCGGGCCGGCGCGTGATGGTGGCGCGCAACAAGTCCGACCTGCCGTGCCGGGTCGGGGACGGTGCGCTGCGCGCGCTGCTGCCGGATGCGCTCGACGTGGTGCCGGTCTCGGCGCGCATGCCGGGCGGGGCCGAGCCGCTTCGCGAGCGCCTCGCGGCCCGGCTCGGCGGCGATCCGGCCGACTCGCTGGGCGCGGCGGTCGCCAACGCGCGCCACGCCGAGGCCCTGGCGCGCGCGGCGGCGGCGCTGCGGCGCGCCGAGTCGGCGGCCCTGGGCGGGGCGCCGGGCGA
>CAZMQP010000214.1:0-4761 GCA_964568385.1 uncultured bacterium | reverse complement strand
TCTCGACGTCGGCAGGCGCACCGAACGCGTCAAGCTGATCGTGCGGCAGTAGCCGGCGGGGCCCGCCGACGCGAGGAGCGCACCTCGCGACGGCGGGCCCCCTGGCGACGTTGACAGGTCGGGTCGGGGATGTTACTTAGGCTCCCCTACGTTCCGGTAGCAGACGCTACCACCGCCCCTGATGCGTGCGCGCCGCGCGGACGTCCGCCCGCCGGCACTCGCCGCTCCTTCCTCTGGAGACCCCGCCCCCCGATGCGCCTTCCCGGCCTGCTGTCCCCGTCCCTCGTGCTGCTCATGTCCGCTCTGCCGACCGCCGCCCGCGCCGGCGCGCACGACCACGAGACGTTCGCCGTACCGGACAGCGTCCACCTGCTGCCGCGCATCGAGGTGGTGGGCAGCCGCGACCACGCGGCGACGCTGCCGGGCAGCGCCAGCGTGCTCGACGCCCGCACGCTGCTGCAGAGCCGCGTCGTGACCCCGAACGAGGCGCTGCGGAAGCTGCCCGGCCTCGCCATCCGCGACGAGGAGGGCGCCGGACTGCGCCCCAATATCGGGATCCGCGGGCTGAACCCGACGCGCTCCACCAAGGTGACGCTGCTCGAGGACGGCGTGCCGCTCGCCTACGCCCCCTACGGCGACAACGCGAGCTACTACCACCCGCCTGTCGAGCGCTTCGAGCAGATCGAACTCCTCAAGGGCGCCGGGCAGATGCTGTTCGGACCGCAGACGATCGGCGGCGTCCTCAATTACCTCACGCCCACGCCGCCCGACCGCCTCTCGGGCTCCCTTCGCGGATCGGTCGGCGGCCTCGACCTGAGGACGGCGCACCTGCGTCTGGGCGGCCGGCACCAGGCGCTCGACTACGCCTTCAAGCGGACCGATGGCGCACGCGAGCACGCCGACTCCCGGCTCGACGACCTCAACTTCAAGGGCCTCATCGGCCGCTCGCTGACGCTGCGCGCGAGCACGTTCCGCGAACGCTCGCACGTGACCTACAGCGGCCTGACCCAGGCGGAGGCCGACCGCCAGGGGCTGCGCTACAACCCGTTCAAGAACGATGTCTTCGACATCGAGCGCCACGGCGGCTCGCTCACCCACCTGCTCGTCCTCAACCGCTCGGCCCTGGTCACCACGAGCGCGTATGTCTCGCGCTTCAGCCGCGACTGGTGGCGGCAGTCGAGCACGACCACCGACACGCAGGGCGGACCGGGCGTCGCGATCGCCCGGCTCGCGGGTGACCGCATCGACGCGGACACGATCGCCTCGGTGCAGGGACGCCTGCGCTCGTACACGACCTGGGGTGTGGAGCCGCGCGCCCGGCTCAGCTATCGCGGCGCCGGGCACGACGGCGAACTCCAGCTGGGCGTCAAGGCGCACGTCGAGCGCCAGGAGCGCCGGCAGGTGAACGGCACCTCGGCGGCCGCCCGCACCGGGACGCTCGCGGAGGACAACCTGCGCCGGACCGAGGCGTGGTCGGTGTTCGCGGTCGATCGCATGCGCGTCGGGCGCTTCGGCCTCACGCCGGGCCTTCGCTACGAGCACATCCGCACGGAGCGGACGAACCGACTCCCCGGCGGCGCGAGCGGCACCGACGCGCTCGGCACGTGGATCCCCGGCGTCGGCGCCACGTGGCAGGCGTCCCCGGCGATGGTGGTGTACGCGGGCGTGCACGCCGGCTTCGCGCCGCCGCGCGCCGAGGATGTGATCGCGTCCAGCGGCACCTCGACCGAGGTGCGGCCCGAGTCGTCCACCAACTGGGAACTCGGCGCACGGCTCGCAGGCGGCTCGGACAGCGAACTGCAGGCGACGCTCTTCCTCAATGACTTCGAGCGGCTGACCGCCGTGGGTTCGATCGCCGGCGGCTCCACCCCGCTCGCCCAGGGGGAGGCGCGCTTCGCCGGCGCCGAACTCTCCGGCCGGGCCCGGCACGCGAGCGGCCTCGAGCTGCGCGGCGCCGCCACGTGGCTGCCGGTGGCCGAGCAGACGCAGCCGTTCCGGCAGGTGGCGGGCGGCGCCGTCGTCGCCGGCAGCGCCGCCGGGAGGCGGCAGCCCTACGCGCCGGAGTGGACGCTGACGGCCTCCGCGGGCTTCCGCCGCGGCGGCTTCCTCGCCCAGCTCGAGGCGGTGCACATCGGATCGCAGTTCGCCGACTTCGCCAACACCGAGGCGCCCACCGCCAACGGGCAGGCCGGCCGGCTCGGCGCCTCGACGGTGTGGAACGCCACGCTCGAGCAGGCGCTGCCGCGAGCGGGGGCGAGCGCCTTCGTGGCGATGAAGAACCTCGCCGACGAGGTGCACATCGTGGACCGCACGCGCGGCATCCTGGTGAGCAGTCCGCGGCAGTTCCTCGCCGGCGTGACGCTCGACTTCACGCTCGGCCGCTGAACCGCTCCGGTCGCGGCGCGCTTCAGCGCGATTCGACCGCCAGCGCCGCGCGGCCGCTGCGGGCGAGGCGGTGCAGCATGACGGCGACGCGCTGCGCCTGGGTGGCCAGCGTGCGCAGGTCGGCGGTCTCGCGCACGGTGTGTCCGCCGCTGCCCTTGAGCCCGAGCGCGTCGAGCGCCATGGGGGTGCGCCCGGCGGTGAACGAGATGTCGGCGGCGCCGGCATTGCGCGGATCGGTCGCGGTCACGGGGCCGAGGCCGAGGTCGCGGCTGGCGGCATCGTAGAGCGCCAGCAGACGGTGGTTGCCCTCGCTCGGCGCGAGCGGCGGGTAGCCGTCCTCGAACTGGATGCGGGCGGTGACGCCGGGCGCTCCGGCCGCGGCGATGCGGCGCATCGCGGCCTGCGCGCGGGAGCGCTGCTCGAGCGACAGCGCGCGCAGGTCCCCCACCACGATCGTGCTCTCGGCGACGACGTTGTTCTTGCCGAACGCGGAGCCGCGCGCCTGCGCCGTGTCGAACCGCGCCTCGGTGCCGCCGACGATGGCGCCGGGGTTGAACGTCAGCAGCGGCTCGTGGTCGAGCGAGTCGCGGAACGCACGCAGGAGGCGCGCGGCGCCGAAGATGGCGCCCTCCCCGACCGCCGGTTGGTGGATCTGCGAGGAGTGGTAGGGCGTGCCGCGCACGCGCAGGGTCCAACTGCCCGAGCCGCGCCGGGCGACGACGGCGTGACGCGGGTCGCCGTCCCCGTCCTCGAACCCGAGGGCGAGGTCGGCGCGCGCGGCCGCCGCGAGCAGGTCGGCGCGGGCGAGCTCGAGCGGGGTGCCGGACTTCTCCTCGTCGCCGGTCAGGATCACGGTCACGTCGAGGCGGTCGAGCATGCGGGCCTCGCGCAGGGCGCCGAGCGCCAGCAGCATGATGACGTTGCCGCCCTTCATGTCGGTCACGCCGGGCGCGCGCGCCGCGGTGTCGCCCAGCGCCTCCCAATGCTGGAACGGACTGTCGGTCTCGAACACGGTGTCGAGGTGGCCGATCATCAGCACGCGCGGGGCGCCCGGCCGGCCGCGCCGCTCGGCGACCAGGTGCCCGGCGCGGCCCCACGCGGCGCCGTCCGACCAGCGGACGCGGAACCCGAGCCGCTCGAACTCGGGGGTCATCATCGCGCCGACGGCCCGCACCCCCGCGAAGTTCAGGGTGCCGCTGTTCTGCTCGACGGTGCGGCGGAGCAGGGCGAGCGCCGCCGGCTCCGAGGCGCGGATGTGCCGGACCAGCCCGGACTCCTCGCGCGAGAGGGCGGCGTCGGCGGGATCGGCGAGTCCGGCGAGCAGGAGCAGCACGAGCGGCACGTGTCGCATGCCGCGCAGCATGCGGGTGAGGCGCGTCCCGCGGCAAGGCGCACTCGACGACCGCGCGGCGCCCGCCCATACTCCGCCCTCGCTCGCACGCCCTCCGGTCCCGGAGTCCCCATGGACGCCCCCCTCCCGCGCATCGGCCACTACCAACCGCTTCGCCGGCTCGGCGCCGGCGGCATGGGCGAGGTGCTGCTCGCGCGCGACACGCGGCTCGAGCGCGAGGTGGCGGTCAAGGTGCTGCCGCCCGCGTTCGCCGAGGATCGCGAGCGGCTGGAGCGGTTCCGGCGCGAGGCGCTCCACCTGGCCTCGCTCAACCATCCCAACATCGCCACGCTGTTCGGCATCGAGGCGGTGCCGGGAGGCGGCCTCGCGCTGGTGATGGAGTTCGTCTCGGGTGAGACGCTCGCGACGCGTCTCGAACGCGGTCCGATGAACGTCACCGAGACGCACGCGACCGGAGTCGCCATCGCCGACGCGCTCGAGGTGGCGCACGGCCGCGGCGTCGTGCATCGCGACCTCAAGCCGCCCAACATCAGCTTCTCCGACCGCGGCCACCCCAAGGTGCTCGACTTCGGCCTCGCCAGGCGGGGCGGCATCGAGGGCGGCGAGGACGCCGCGCCCGAGGGCACACCCGGGTACATGAGCCCCGAGCAGGCGATGGGCGGCGAACAGGACCACCGCACCGACCTGTTCGCCTTCGGCTGCATCCTGTACGAGTGCCTCGTCGGCGCCCCCGCGTTCCCGGGCGCCGACCCGTGGTCGCGCGTGGCCGCCTCGATGCACGCCGAACCCGATTTCACCGCACTGCCCAAGGGGCTGCCCGAGGGCCTCGATCCCCTGCTGCGCGCGCTGCTCGCCAAGGCCCCCGACGACCGGCCGGCGGACATGCGCGCCGTCCGGCTGGCGCTCGAGCGCTGTTCGGGGGCCGGCGCCCCGGCCGCCGCCGCGCAGGCGCATCACCTGCCGGTGCCCCGCAGCGCGTTCATCGGCCGCGAGCGCGAGCGCCGCGCCGTGCTCGAGGCGCTCGA
>CAZMQP010000213.1:0-4807 GCA_964568385.1 uncultured bacterium | reverse complement strand
GGCGGTCATGTTCTGGGTCGAGGCCGAGGGCTGGAAGCCGTACACCACCATCACGATCAGCGCCGGCTCGAAGTTGTCGCGGATGACCTCGGCGACGCCGGCGGGGCTGAGGTTCTGCGCCGGCGCATCCACGATTTCCACCGAGAGTCCGCGCTGCCTGTGGAAGGTCGCGAACAGCCCGGCGAGGCACCACGCCGTCCAACGGGGCCGGGCAGCGCCCACTACTGCGCCTGCGGATCGATCGGAAGGGGCACGCGGTTCCGCACCGGCGGGATGCTCTGCAGATACGCGAAGATCGACCGCAGGTCCTCGTCGGTGGCGTTCCGGTGCATCTCCCACGGCATGGGCGGCAGGATGGGACGGCCCTGGCCCTCGTGCTTGCCCGTGCGGATGGCCGCGATGAATGTCTCCGGCGTCCACTTGCCGAGTCCGGTCTCGGGGTCAGGCGTGAGATTGGCCGTGAAACTCACGCCCCACGGGCCCGACCATGCGGTGTTGGTGGCGGCCGCCGCCATGACCCAGGGGCCATCGCCCAGTTTGGCCGGTGCCTTGATCTCGAAGTCCTGCGGGTGGCCGGACAGCATGCGCGTGTAGTCCGGAGCCGGTCCATGCTCCTTCATGACCCATGGCGTGTGGCAGTCGTTGCAGCCCATGAGCGTCACCAGGTACTTGCCCCGTACCGGATCCCCCTTGGCGGCCGACTTGCCCGCGGCCTCCGCGGTCGTCGTCGGCGGGCTCGTGAGCGCGAGTGCGGCAACGAGCCACGTGATGCCCGTCGCGAGCGTGATCACTCCGATCCCTCTCATCTCGTCCTCCTGGATGGGTGGTCCTATGCGCCGTCACGCTCGTCGTGACCGGCATGAGGAGTAAACGAGACCCGCGGTGGAAAGGCTTCCTCATTGATCCCTAGACAATCCCTAATCTTTTCCTAAGATGCCGCCATGAGCCCGCCTCCGCGGATCTCCAAGGATCTCGCCGACTTCCTCGAATCGGGCCTCGCCATCGTCGTGGCCACCCGCGACAGCGACCTCCAGCCCGACGGCGCGGTGGGCTGGGCGGTGCGCGTGCACGAGGGCGGCACGCATGTGACGCTCTTCACACACGAGCAGGCGGCGGCCGAACTGCTGCGCAATCTCGAGCGGCACCCCGAGATCGCGATCGACATCGACCAGCCCACCAGCCACAGGGCCTGCCAGGTCAAGGGGCGCTACCTCTCCCACCGCCCGGCGACCGATGCCGACCGGCCGATCGTGGAGCGGCAGGTGGAGGGCTTCGCGCGCGAGCTGGAGCAGATCGGCATCCCGCGCGCCATGAGCGATGCATGGAACGTGTGGCCCGCCACCGCGCTCGAGCTCGAAGTGACCCATCTCTTCGAGCAGACGCCGGGGCCCGGCACCGGCGAGCCGATCGCATGATCCCGCTCGAGCGCCTCGCACCCTGCTTCCAGGGCCTCATCCCGGCCTGGCTCTGCACCTGCTCCAAGGACGGCATGCCGAACGCCGCGATCCTGAGCCACGTGGACTACGTGGACTCACGGCACGTGGCGCTCTCCTACCAGTTCTTCAACAAGAGCAGGCGGAACATCATGGAGAACCCGCGCGCCATGGTGCGCCTGATCGACCCGGACACGATGCGGGTCTATCGGCTCCGGGTGCGTCACGTGCGCACCGAGACAGCGGGACCGCTCTTCGAGTCCATGCGCCTCCGGATCGAGGCGATTGCGAGCTATAGCGGGCTGAAGGGCATCTTCCAGCTGCTGGGCGCCGACGTGTACGAGGTGCTCTCGGCCGAGCCCTACGCGTACGAACCCGGCGTGCCCGAGCGGGTGGCGGTCGCCGAGGCGCACGCCACGCAGCCCGCGGGTGTGCCCTTCACGATGAAGGCGCTGCAGGAGTTCTCGGACCGCATCAACCAGTCACCGACGCTCGACACCATGCTCGATGCGATCCTCGAGACGCTCGAGCGGATCTTCGGGTTCAGCCACTCCATGATCCTGCTCGCGACCGATGCGCCCGACCGGCTGATCACCTTCGCGAGCCGCGGCTACGCCCAGGGCGGCGTGGGTTCCGAGGTGGGCTTCGGCGAGGGGATCATCGGCATGGTGGCCGAGGCCCGGAAGCCCGTGCGCATCGCCGGTCTGCTGCGCCAGTTCCTCTATGCGAACGCGGTGGCGGGGCAGGCGCAGGTGAAGGGCCTGTGCCCCCACGACCGGCGCGTGCCGCTGCCCGGGCTGCCCAACCCCGACACCCAGCTCGGCATCCCGCTGCTCGCCCGCGACGAACTCGTGGGCGTGCTCTGCATCGAGAGCGACCGCCCGTACCGCTTCCACGAGGAGGATCGCACCTACCTCGAGGTGCTGGGTGGTTATCTGGCGATCGCGATCCAGAACGCGCTGCTGCGCGAACGCTCGGAGGAAGTGACGGAAGCCGGCGTGCCGCCCGAGCGAGCCGTGGCGCCATCGCCCGTGGCCACGCGCCCGCGGATCACGGCCGAGTACTACAGGGCCGACGAGAGCATCCTCGTGGACGGCGAGTACCTCGTGCGCGGTGTGGCGGCCAGGATCCTGTGGAAGCTGCTGCGCGAGCACTCCGAGACCGGCGCCACGGAGTTCACCAACCGGCGGCTGCGCCTGGACAAGTCACTTGGACTGCCCGAGTTCAAGGACAACCTGGAAAGTCGGCTGATCCTCCTGCGGCGCAGGCTGGCCGAGCGCTGCCCCGAGATCTCCATCTCGACGTGCGGGCGAGGCCGGTTCCGGCTCGAGCTGCGCGGCGAGGTGGCGCTGGCCGAGCGGAGTTGAGCCGAACGGCCGCCCGTGTGCGCGTCACAGTCAGCAGTCCTGCCTTCGCTGCTGGTCGAGAGCGCGAGCGTCGTCGCCTGCGTGATCATGTGGATCCCAAGGGCATCATGCAAGAGGACTCCTCCATGAGGGCCCGGGTCCCCCGAACGGAATCGAGCACGCTCGCCCGACCTCGACAACTCGCGGGCGTGGCCTCTATCGTGCCGGCCGGTCGCATGCGTCAAGGTCCATCTTCCGGTTCCAGGAGGCGCTGATGCCGAAGCCGTCCCCCCTCTCGGTCGTGGGCGCGTCGTGTGACGCACTCGTGTCCCGATGCAAGCGGGCTGCATGACGCTCGACCCGATCGTCCTCTTCTTCATCTTCGGGCTCGCGGCGGGACTGCTCCGCTCGGAACTGCGGCTGCCCTCGGCCATCTACGACTTCCTGATCGTCGTGCTGCTGCTGGCGATCGGGCTCAAGGGCGGTGTCGAACTGGCGCGCACGCCGTTCCAGCCGCTGCTCCCCCAGATCGGCGCCGTCATCGTGCTCGGGCTCGCTCTGCCTCTCCTCGCCTACCCGGCGCTGCGCTTCGCCGGCGGCCTCAAGCGCGTGGACGCCGCCTCGATCGCCGCGCATTACGGATCGGTGAGCGTGGGCACCTACGCCGTGGCGAGCGCCTATCTGTCGTCGATCGGCGTGCGCTACGAGGACCACATGCCGTTGTTCGTGGTGATCCTCGAGATGCCCGCCATCGTGGTCGGCGTGATCCTCGCCAAGGGCATCGAGCGGCGCACGCGCTGGGGCGCACTCACCCGCGAGGTGCTGCTCGGCAAGGGGCTTGTTCTGCTCACCGGCGGCCTGCTCATCGGCTGGATCGCGGGCGAGGAGAGCCTGCGCCCGGTGAACAGCCTGTTCCTCGATCTCTTCAAGGGGCTGCTCGCCCTGTTCCTGCTCGAGATGGGGCTGATCGCCTCGGAGCAGGTCTCGGGCCTGCGGCACTCGGGCCTCTTCCTGCTCGCCTTCGGCATCGTCATGCCGCTGGTCTCCGCGGCGATCGGCTGCGGCCTCGGGTGGTGGCTGGGGCTGTCGGTGGGCGGCACCGCCATGCTGGCGACCCTGGCCGCGAGCGCCTCGTACATCGCCGTGCCCGCCGCCATGCGCGTCACGCTGCCCGAGGCCAATCCCACGCTGTCGCTGGCCGCGTCGCTCGGCGTCACGTTCCCATTCAACGTGCTGATCGGGATCCCGCTCTATCTGAAGATGGCGCGGATGATCCACGGGGGGATGTAGCATGCAGAAGCGCCGTCTCATCACCATCGTGGCCGAAGCGGCCGTCGAGCGCGAGATCCTGCATGTGCTCGACGAGATCAAGGCCACCGGCTATACGATCTCGGAGGCCCGCGGCAAGGGGCACCATGGCGAGCGCAGCCGCTCATGGAACTTCTCGTCCAACGTGCGGATCGAAGTGGTGTGTGAGGCCGCGCTCGCCGAACGCATCGCCGAGCGCCTGCAGGCCGACTACTTCGACGACTTCGCGATGATCGTGTTCATCGCGGACGTGGACGTGCTGCGCGCCGATCGCTTCTGAGGAGTCGGACGCGAGCGAATCGGCCCGGACTTCCCAGGCCACTTGCGGTGACGCCTGCAATGGCAGTGCCGGCTTACAGATACGCCGCTGCGCTCAAGCGCGTCTCAAGGCCTTGTGGGCAGTCTGGTGGGGCGCCGCCAGGGAGGCGGCGGGTGTCCTCGAGAGCCCTGACCTTCGACCAGAGGTGCCCCCACCATGCACGTGCTCGGCCCGCGGTCCGTTCGGTATCCCCTCGCGCTCACGCTGCTCCTCTCGGCGGCCCTGTCGGCCCGCGCCGCCACCACGACGCTGGTGGTGGCTGTGCCACCGGCGACCCCGGCCGCCGACACGGTCTTCGTCGCCGGCAGCTTCCAGGGGTGGGCGCCGGGGGACCCGGCCTCCGCCCTCGTCCGTCAGCCGGATGGCCGCTGGGCCATCACGCTCGAGCTGCCGCTTGGCCT
>CAZMQP010000212.1:0-4808 GCA_964568385.1 uncultured bacterium | reverse complement strand
CGCGACGGTCCCCTCCAACGTGCGCGTGAACGATCCCGCGCTCGATGCGCCGGGGGCCGGACAGTCGGAGACGGCCGTGGCCGCGCTCGGCGACCACGTCGTGGTGGCGTGGAACGACGGCCAGGGATTCGAGACGAACGGCGACACGCAGGGCTTCGCCTGGAGCGCCGATGGCGGCGCCACGTTCACGGACGGAGGCGACCTGCCGCGCCCGGCCACCCATCCCGGCTGGCGCTGGACCAGCGACCCCGTGCTGACGGTGCACGAGCGCACGGGCGAGTTCTGGTACTGCGGGCTGGCCGACCCGGACTACGGCACCAACGCGATCGCGGTGGCGCGCGGCCGCTTCGGCGGCGGCGGGTTCGGCTTCGACAGCGTGTTCGTGGTGCGGCAGGTCGCCCACACGGCCGCCTTCCTCGACAAGCCGTGGATGGCCGTGGACTCCACGAGCGGCGTGATGCTGGTGACGCACACGACGTTCGCCGCCTCGAACCAGATCGACGTGTGCCGGTCGGTCACCGGCGGCCGCCGGTGGTCGGCGCCCGTCACGCTGTCGCGCGCGCCCGACAACGGCTACGTGCAGGGCTCGCGCGTGGCGCCGGGCCCGGCCGGGGCATGGCACGCGGTGTGGTTCGCCGCCGACCAGGTGACCGACGAGGACAACCTCCGCCACCGCCGCTCGCTCGATGGCGGCGCCACGTGGTCGCCGGAGGCGACGCCGGTGCGCTACATCGCCAACGCCACGAGCGGCGCGCCCGGGTTCAATCGCGAGCGCGGCATCGCGTTCGCGAGCCTGGCGGTGGACCGCACCGCCGGGACGCACCGCGGCCGCGTGCACCTGGTGTGGCCCGAGAGCTTCAACTACTGGAACGACCTCTTCCCCTCGCCCACGGGCGCGCCGGCCCGGGTGGAGGCCGAGCCCAACGGCACGCCGGCCACCGCGACGGCGTTCACCGTGGGGCAGGTGCTGCGCGGCACGCTCGCCACCACCGCCGACGCCAGCGACCGCGACGTGTTCGCGTGCGCGCTGAGCGCGGGCGACCACCTCTACGTGCTCGCGGACTCCACGCGTTCCACGAGCGGCACCAGCAACTCGGCCGCCTTCACCCTGCGCCTGTTCGCGCCCGACGGCACGCAGCAGCTCGCCTATGCCGGCGACACCGACAGCGCCAGCGTCGCCACCGTGCGCTGGGTGTTCACCGCGCCGGTCTCGGGCACCTACTACCTGCGCATGGCGGCGATCTCGCGCCGCACGGCGGGCTACCGCCTCCGCACCCGGCTCGGCGCGCGCGGCAGCGAGCGCGGCCGTGATCATCGCGACGTGTTCGCCGCGTGGAGCGACGACGGGCTGGCGTGGAGCGCGCCCGTGCGGCTCACCGATGACGGCGCCGGGTTCGACTCGTTCCTGCCCGAGGTCGCCGTGGCCGCCGACGGCATGCCCGTCGCGTGGTGGTACGACCACCGCGACGACCTGTACGGCTCGCGCGCGATGGGCTACGCCACCCGCTCGCAGGATGGCGGCGCCACCTGGCAGCCCAACATGCGGTTCACCACGGCGTTCTCCAACTTCACGGCCTCGGCCAGCAACATCGCCCCCAACATCGGCGACTACAATCACGTCGCCGCGAGCGCCACCCGCCTGCATCCGGTGTGGTCCGACGCGAGAGGGGCCAGCGTGGACGTGTGGAGCACCGCGATCGCCACCACCACGAGCGCCGTCGCCTGCGCCGCGGACACGACGCTCGCCCCCGGCGGGCAGGTGACGCTGGCGTGGACGGTGCGCCACGACAGTCCGCTGTTCGCCGGCGACTACCAGTTCTCGCTGCGCGACGCGCGCGGCTGGCTGGCCGGCGGCGCCACGCCCGTCACCCTCGGCGCCGGCGGCCAGACGCAGTTCATGGCGCAGGTCGCCGTGCCCGACTCGGCGGCCGACGGTGCCAACCGCGTATGCCTCGGCGTCACCAACGCCGCCGCCATCGAGGTCTGCCGCTGCTGCCTGTCGCTCGGCGTGAAGGCGCCCGCGCTCGGCGTCGGGCCGGCCGGGTCCGCGCTGGCGCTCGGCCGCCCCAGCCCCAATCCCGCGCTCGGCTCCACCTGGATCGCCTACACACTGCCGCGGCCGGGGCCGGTGCGGCTCACCATCCACGACCTCGGCGGGGCGCGCGTGCGCGAACTGCTCGCGGGCCCGCAGCCCGCCGGGCCCGGCCGCGTGCGCTGGGACGGGCGCGATGCGCGGGGGGCGAGGGTGCGTCCCGGGACCTACTTCGTGCGCCTCGAGGCCGCGGGCGAGGTGCGACGGCAGCGGGTGGCCCTGCTGCACTGAGGCGGCGCTCCGCCCCGGACCCCGCGCGGCGCCCTCCCGGACTCCCGGGGGGGCGCCGCACCGTTCTCCCGCGATTCGCCCTTGCCCCCGGGGGCCCGGTGTGTTTTTATTCACGCCCTCGCATAATCATGCACAGTCCCCGGGAGGCCTCCGTGTCGCGTTCGCTCCGCCTCACCCGCATCGCCAAGCTGCTCAGCGGCCAGCGCTACTCGAGCCAGGAGGAACTGGCCGAGGCCCTGGTGCGCTCGGGCATCGAGGTCACCCAGGCGACGCTGTCGCGCGACCTGCGCAGCCTCGGCGTCGCCAAGCGCGCGGCCGCCGACGGCGGCTCGTGGTACGAGCTGCCCGGGCCCGCCACCGAATCCTTCGACGCCCGGCGCCAGGCGCTCGACCTCAAGGTGTTCGTCAACGAGGTGCGCGTGGCGCAGAACCTCGCCGTCGTGAAGACGCCGCCCGGGCACGCCATGGCCGTGGGCCGCGCCATCGACATGCTGACCGTCGAGGACCTGGTGGGGACGGTCGCGGGGGACGACACGGTGCTGTGCATCCTCGCCGACACCGCCTCGGCCAAGCGCTTCAAGAAGCAGCTCGACGGCTTCGCCGCCGGCCACGGAGCCGCCAAGTGAGCGCGCCCACGCTACCCCCGGGCGCGGTGATCGCGCCGGCGCCCGCCAACGGCGCCCCCAAGGGCGCGCGCAGTTCGCGCGTGGCCGTGCTCGGCGCCAGCGGCTACGCGGGCCAGGAGTTCGTGCGGCTGTCGCTCACCCATCCCGTCGTCACGCTGGCGGCGCTCGTCTCGCGCGAGCACGCCGGACGCCCGGCCGCCGAGCTGCTGCCCGGGCTCGACGCGCGCGCGGTGCGGCTGCCGCAGCCGGTCGGACCCGAGGCGCTGCCCGCGCTGTGGGCCGCGGGCGGCTTCGACACGCTCGTGAGCGCGCTGCCGCACGGCGCCTTCAAGACGCTGGCCGCCGAGCACGAGTTCCTCGCCTCGCCCGACCTGCGCGTCCTCGACCTGTCGCAGGATCACCGCGCCGGCGAGGCCGGCTACATCTACGGGCTGCCCGAGGCGTTCCGCGCGCAGCTCGCCGGCGCGCTGCGCGTGGCCAACCCCGGCTGCTATCCCACCGCCGCCGCGCTGGCGCTGCTGCCGGCCGCCGAGGCGGGCTGGCTGGCCGGTCCCGTCACCGTCACCGCCCTCTCGGGCGTCTCGGGCGCCGGCCGCACGCCGGCCCTGCGCACGTCGTTCGTCGAGATGGACGGCGGCGCCGCCATCTACAAGGCGGGCGAGGGCCACGCGCACGTGCCCGAGATGGCGCGCACGCTGTCGCGCCTCACCGGCGGCTCGCACGACGTGGCGTTCGTCCCGCACCTGGCGCCGATGGCGCGCGGCATCGTGCTGACGGCCTCGGTCGCGCTCGGCGAGGCGGTCACGCCCGAGGACGCGCACGCGCTCTACAGCCAGCGCTATGCCGGCGAGTGGTTCGTGCGCCTGCTCGAGCACGGCGAATGGCCCGAGACGCGCTCGGTCCGCTCCAGCAACCGCTGCGACGTCGCGGTGACCACCGTGCACGGCGGCCGCACGCTCATCGCCACCGCGGCGCTCGACAACCTCGTCAAGGGCGCCGCCGGACAGGCGCTGCAGAACCTGAACCTCATGCTGGGCTGGCCCGAGAGCTGGGGCCTGCCCGTGCACGGCCACCCATGGTGAACACGGATCACGAAGGGCCCCGGGGCGACAAGAGTCCCGGGACAGCCGGAACGATGCCGGGAACGAGTCCGCGCGTGACGCGGGCCACCTCGCATCCGACCGCAACGGAGAGCGCGCCGGCGACGCCCGTCGTCGTCAAGCTCGGAGGCCGATCGCTGGAGGCGCCGGGAGCGCTGCCCGCGTTCGCCGCCGAGGCGGCGCGTCTCTCCGGTCCCCTCGTGCTCGTGCATGGCGGTGGCGCCGAGGTCAGCGGATGGCTCGAACGCCTCGCGATCGCGCCGCGCTTCGAGGACGGCCTGCGCGTCACCGACGCCGCGACGCTCGACGTCGTGGCGGCGGTGCTCGCCGGACTCGCCAACAAGCGACTCGTCGCCGCGCTGCGCGCGCGCGGCGTGGATGCCGTGGGGCTCTCGGCGCTGGACGGCGGCACGCTGACGCTGGCGCGTCACGAGGACGCCGCCACGCTGGGCGAGGTCGGCGTGCCCGATGGCGGCGATGCGTCGCTGCTCTGGGTGCTGCTCGCCCAGGGCCGCGTCCCGGTGCTCGCCAGCCTCGGCATGGACCCCGCCGGCGCGCTGCTCAACGTCAACGCCGACGACGCCGCGGCCGCGGTGGCCGTCCTGCTGGGCTCGCGCCACCTGCTGCTGCTGTCCGACACGCCCGGGGTCAGGCTGGGCTCGGACGTCGTGCCGGCCGCCGACGCCGCCGCGCTCGCCGCCATGCGCGCGCACCCCGACGTCACCCCCTCCTTCGGCGGCGTCGGCGGCCACCCCGCGC
>CAZMQP010000211.1:0-4819 GCA_964568385.1 uncultured bacterium | reverse complement strand
CATTGAGCCCCATCTCCTTGACCGCGCTGAAGGGGGGGCCCATCACGATGGCCGCGCCACAGGCGGCCGGCTCCATCGGATTGTGCCCGCCGTAGGGCGCCAGGCTGCCGCCCACGAACGCCGCCTCGCCGAGGCGGTACCACTCCATGAGCACCCCCGTCCGCGCGTCCCAGCGCCACGCGTCGGTGCCAGGAACCGTCGACGAGGCGACGCCCGCCGCCGCCGCCTCGGCCTTGAGCTCGTCCACGGCTCGGGGGTGGCGCGGCACGCACACCACCTGCCAGTGCGCGCGGACGCGCTCGGGCAGGGCGCGCCAGGCGCGCGCCAGCAGCCGCACCTCCCCCGGCCGCACGCTGCCCAGCACCAGCAGCGGCCGCGCGGGATCGAGCCCCGCCGCCTCGCGGCCCGCGGCGCGGTCGCGGCTCGGCTCGGGCAGCACGTCCTCCTTGAGATTCCCCACCACCTCGACGCGGCCCGGGTGCGCCCCGATCGCGCGCCACCGCTCCGCGTCGGGCTCACTCTGGCACAGCACCGCGGCGAGCCCGCGCACCAGGTCGCGCAGTCCCGGGCCGAGCGCCCGGTAGCGGTGCACCGAGCGTTCGGACAACCGCGCGCTCACGACCACCACCGGGATGTCCTCGGTTCGCGCGCGCATCAGCCAGTGCGGCCAGAGTTCGGTCTCGGTGAGCATCACGCGCTCGGGCCGGACGCCGAGGAAGAAGCGGCGCACCGCCTGCGGCGCGTCGATGGGCGCCAGCGAGCAGGGAATGCCGCCCCGCGCCAGGCGCTCGCGCCCGGTGCGCGTGGTGGACGTGCACCACAGCCGGGCGCCCGGCTGGGCCGCCTCGAGTGCGGCCATCAGCGGCGGTAGCGCCGTGGTCTCGCCGAGGGACGCCGCATGCAGCCACGCGTGCACGCCCCCCGGCACCTGCACCTCGCCCATGCGCTCGCTCCACAGCGGGCGCTCGAGCGGCGAGGTGAACCAGCGGGCGGCCGGCGCCACCGCCCCCAGCACCGGGGCCAGCGTCCGATAGCCGTTCCACAGCAGGCTCATGCGCGCTCCCCCGCCGCGGCGCGGACCCGCGCGTGCAGGTCGCGCATCACCGACTGCACCTGCCGCCGATGCGTCTCGGCCGCCTCGCCCTCGGCGGCCGAGGCCGGCACGGCGATGGGCGCGGCGTGCGCGATGCACACGCGGGCGAAGGGCTTCGGCACGCGGAAGCGGTCCCAGCTGCGCCCCACCCACGCGCGGTCGGCGGCCGCCGCGATCGGCACGATGCGGAGCTGCAGGCGGGCGGCCAGGTAGATGAGTCCGCTCTTGATCTCCTCGGCCGGCCCCTTGGGCCCGTCGGGCGTGATCGCCAGCGAGTGGCCGCGCCGCGCGAGGCGCAGCATCTCGCGCACGCCGGTCTCGGCGCCGCGCGTGCTGGAGCCGCGCGCGGTGACGAACCCGAGCGATTCGACGATGCGCGCGATCACCTCGCCGTCGTGGTGCCGGCTCACCAGCACCGCCAGCCCCTCGCCGCGGTGCAGGTGCACGAGCGGCAGCAGCCGCGCATGCCAGCAGGTGAGCAGCAGGCGCTCGCCGCGGGCGGCCGCCTCGGTGTAGGCCGGATCGTCGCGCCGCTCCACGCGCCAGCTGGCGCCGAGCGAACGCAGCAGCGCCGTGCCCGCGACCGCCGCGAGCGGCACCCACCACGGGTGGGCGCGCCCGCTCACGCCAGCACCTCGTCGAACGCCGCGGCGGCCCGCGCCGAGGCGCCGGGGCCGCCGAGGCGCTCGCGCACCACGCGCAGCCCCTCGCGCTGCCGCGCGGCCTCCTGCGGGTCGGCGAGGACGCGGCCGAGCCGTTCGGCGAGCGCTGCGGGCGTGAGGTCGCGCTGGAGCAGTTCGGGGGCCACCTCGTGCCCGGCCACGATGTTGGGCAGCCCGACGTGGCGCAGCGTCAGCACGCGCGCCGCGATCTGCGCGTTGAGCCACCCGAGCCGGTAGACCACCACCAGCGGCGTGCCGAACAGCGCGGTCTCGAGCGTGGCCGTGCCCGAGGCCACGGCGCACACCGCCGCGTGCGCCTGCACCGAGCGCGTCCGGCCGCGCATTACCGCGACGCCCTCGAGCAGGGCGGGCCGCACCCCCCGCAGGGAGAGGCCCTCGGCGAGCGCCACCACCGGCCGCAGGGCGGGGAACCGCCGGCGCAGCCGCTGCGCCGCCTCGAGCATGGGCGAGGCCAGCCGCGCCAGTTCGCCGGTGCGGCTCCCGGGCAGGAGCCCGAGCACGGGGTCGTCGGCGCCGGCGCCGATCTCGCGGCGGAAGGCGGCGGCGTCGGCCTCGGGATGCAGGTCGTCGAGCAGCGGGTGCCCCACGAACACGGTGTCCACGCCGGCCTCGCGGAAGATGGCCTCCTCGAAGGGGAAGACCACCGCGAGCCGGCGCACCCACGCGGCCATCGCGCGCGCGCGCTCGGGGTGCCAGGCCCACACCTGCGGAGCGATGTAGTAGAGCACCGGCACGCCCTCGCGCTGGAGCAACGGACCGAGCCGCAGGTTGAAGCCCGGGTAGTCCACCAGCAGCGCCGCGTCCGGCCGCCAGTCCCGCGCGGTGCGCAGCAGCCGGTCGCGGGCACGGAACAACTCGGGCAGCCGCGACAGCACGCCCGAGAAGCCGATCACCGACAGGCGGTCCTGCGGCACCAGGATGCGCGCGCCCGCCGCCGCCAGCCGCGGCCCGCCCGCGCCCTGCACCTCGAGCGGCCGGAGGCGGGCCAGCGACTCCACGAGGCGGGCGGCATGCAGGTCGCCCGAGGGCTCTCCCGCGACGACGAGGATGCGCCGGGCGCGGGTCGCGCCCGCGCTCAGGCCCTCACCCACTGGCGTGCACGGCGGCGCATGGACTCACGCACCATCTCGGCGACGGCCAGCGCGTCGCGTCCAGCCCGGGCGCTCGCGGCCCCCTCGCCCTCGCCGCGCAGCGAGCGCAGGAACGCCTGCAGTTCGAGGGTCAGCGGCTCGCCCCCCTCCACCGCCAGCTTGGTGCGCTGGATGCCGGCCATCAGCGCGAACGGGTCCACCTGGCCCGGCTTGAAGGAGCCCGGCTCGCGGATCACGAACGCCTCGCCGCTCTTGTCGAACAGGTCCACCGAGACGTAGCTGTCGCCGGTGAAGAAGCGGATGCGGCGCAGCCGCTCCATGGACACGCGGCTCGCGGTCAGGTTGGCGACGCAGCCGTCGGCGAACTCGAGGCGCGCGTTGGCGATGTCCTCGTGGCTGGACAGCACCGCGACGCCGACCGCCGACACGTCGGAGGGCGTCTGCCCGGTCAGGTGCAGGACGGCGTCGATGTCGTGGATCATGAGATCGAGCACGACATCGATGTCGAGCGACCTCGGCTGGAACGCCGCGAGCCGGTGCCCCTCGATGAAGCGGGGCTGGCGGATGAACGGCCGGGCGGCCAGCAGCGCCGGATTGAAGCGCTCGACCTGCCCCACCTGCAGCGTGCGGCCGGCCCGCTCCGCCGCCGCGATCATCGCGTCGGCCTCGGCGACCGTGACCGCCATGGGCTTCTCGACGAGCGCGTGGCAGCCGGCGGCCATGGCCACCTCGACCGCCGCGGCGTGGTCCACCGTCGGTGTGGCGATGGAGACGGCCTCGACCTCGGCCAGCAGCGCCTCCGGGCTCGCGAAGACGCGGGCGCCGTACTGCGCCGCCACCGCCGCGGCGCGCTCGTGCGAGCGGTCGTGGACCCCGACCAGCTGGGACTCGGGCAGCGACGCGTAGACACGGGCGTGCTTCTCGCCCCACACGCCGACGCCCCACACGCCGCAGCGGATCGCGGGCGCGGCGCTCATCGCACGACTCCGCGCACGGAGGTCTCGCAGAAGCGGCAGAAGTGCTCGACGTCGGCGAGACCGGGGAATCGCTCGCGGATGGCGGCCACCGCCTGCGTCGTGGTGAGGCCGCCGCGGTAGAAGAGGCGGTAGGCCTGGTTCAGCGCCTCGACCACGCCGGCGGGGAAACCCCGCCGCGCCAGCCCGATGCTGTTGATGCCCGCATTGCGCGGCGGGCTGCCCGCGGTCTTGGTGAACGGGGCCACGTCCTGCGGAATGCGCGAGCCGCCGCCGATCATGCAGTGCCTCCCGAGCCGCGTGAACTGGTGCACCACCGTCCCGCCGCCGACGATCGCCCAGTCGTCCACGACGACGTAGCCCGCGAGCTGCACGGCGTTGGCCAGGATCACGTGGTCCCCCAGGTGCCCGTTGTGGGCGACGTGCGAGTAGGCCATGAGCAGGCAGTCCGACCCGATGCGGGTGGTGTACTCCGGCTCGGTGGCGAGGTTGGCGGTCATGTACTCGCGGCAGACCGTGCGGTCGCCGACCACGAGATAGCTGCGCGCCGGCACGTACTTGAGGTCCTGCGGCGGCGAGCCGAGCACGGCGCCATGGTGCACATGGCAGTCGGCGCCCACGGTGGTCCAGCCGGTGACGAGGGCGTGGCTGTCGATGCGGGTGCGGTCCCCGACCGTGACGTCGGGCCCGACCACGGCACCCGGGCCCACGACCACGTCGGCGCCCAGCCGGGCCCCCTCGGCGACGTGCGCCGCGGGATGGATGCGGACGCTCACGCCCGGCGGTCCACGACCGTCGCCAGCAGTTCGGCTTCGGCCACCAGCTGGCCTTCGACGTACGCCTCGCCGCGCATCTTCATGGTGCGCCGCTTGGCGTTCAGGAGCGTCAGCTTGAATCGAAGCTGGTCGCCGGGCACGACCGGGCGGCGGAACTTCGCGCCGTCGATGCCCATGAAGTACATGAGCTTGTTGCCGGGGT
>CAZMQP010000210.1:0-4836 GCA_964568385.1 uncultured bacterium | reverse complement strand
GGGGCTCAGGATGAAGGGCGAGAACTACTCGCGCGCCGAGATCGCCATCGGCCGGGTGGGGCTCGACCAGCCGGCGCCGGTGCGGGAGTTCTGAGCGAGGCGGCCGCGCGCGGCGCGCGGTCAGTCGCGGTCGTCGTCGCGGTCGCCCTTGGTCACCAGCCGCCGGATGGCGATCATCGCGCCCATCACCAGCACCACCATCACCGCGATCGCCATGTAGTCACGCCAGCTCATGGTCCCTCCGTGCGAGTGCCGGGCGGGGCGCCGAGCAGGGTGACACGGTAGCGCCGCACCGCGTTCGGGGTGAACGCGCCCTCGGTGGTGCGGCGGACCTTCACGGTCGAGCCCTCCAGGCGGGCGGTGAACCGCGTGCGGGCGTAGCCCCCGCGCTCGAAGTCATAGCCGTCCCCGGCGTCCTCGTAGAGCTCGCCCTCGGCGCTTCCGTCGGCGCCGAGCGCCACGAACAACTCGACGTCGGTGAGCGGCTGCTCGTCGCTCCACTGCATCACCGGACCGGTGGCGACGATGGCGCCGGCACGCACGGAGACGGTGGGCAGGAACGGCGTCGGTTCGCCCGGCACCAATGTCACCGGCCGCCATCGTGCGGGATCGTCGGCGAGGCAGGTGCGGCCGCGCGAGAGGTCGCCCCAGCGCGCGGTCACCAGCACATCGTCGCCGAGCAGGAACTCGTGCGAGTGCGACCGCAGCCAAGCGGCGGCCGGGTCGGTGAAGAACGCGGGCCTCGCCACCGGCAGGCCGGTGCGGGCGGCCTCCTCGAACACGGTGTAGAGATAGGGCAGCAGGCGGTAGCGCGTCTCGATGGCGCGCCTGGCCACCGCCTCGATGCGCGGCCCGAAGCTCCACGGCTCCTTGCGGATGTTGCCCTTCTCGGTGTGGGCGCGGCTGAACGGCAGCAGCGCGCCGATGCCGATCCACGCGGCGTATTCGTCGCCGGAGAGCGGCTCGGCGTAGCCGCCGATGTCGGGTCCGGAGAACGGCTGCCCCGAGAGCCCCAGGTTGAGCACCATGGGCACGGCCATCGCCAGATGCTCGGCGTTGGCGCGGTTGTCGCCCGTCCACGCGGCGGCGTAGCGGTGACCGCCCAGGTGGTTGGCGCGTGACAGCACGAACGGCCGCCTCTCGGGGCGCGAGGCGCGCAGCCCCTCCCAGGTCGAGCGCGCCATGAGCATGCCGTACAGGTTGTGATAGCGCGTGTGCGGCCCGGGTCCGCCGAGTTCGGGGTCGGCCTCGTGGCGGTTGGTCTCGGGCATCGTCTTGTCCTTGCGCTCGAACACCGCCGGCTCGTTCATGTCGTTCCAGATGCCGTCGGCGCCCGCCTGCTCGGCGAAGTCGGCCGTGAGGCGGCTCCACCACGCGCGCGTCGCGGCGCGCGTGAAGTCGGGGAACACGCACTCGCCCGGCCACACCTTGCCCACGAACGGCTCGCCCGTGGCGGTCCGCACCCAGTGGTCGCCGCGCGTGCCCTGCTCGTACACGAAGTGTCCGCTCTCGCGCTTGATGCCGGGGTCGAGGATCCACACGTTGCGGAACCCCTTCGCGCGCAGGTCGCGCGTGAGGCCGCGCGGATCGGGGAAGCCCTTGGGGTCGAACGTGAACGAGCGATAGCCGTCCATGTAGTCGATGTCCATCCACAGCACGTCGCACGGGATGCGCCGGTCGCGGAACGACGCCGCGATCTCGCGCACCTCGCTCGCCGGGGCGTACGAGTAGCGGCACTGCTGGAATCCCAGCGCCCAGCGCGGCGGCAGCGGCATGCGGCCCACCAGTTCGGCGAGCGCCGCGAGCACCGCCTGCGGCGACTCGCGGTCGATGATCACCACCGGGAACGCCGGCCCCTGGGCGCGGAACTCGATGCCGTCGGCGAGGTCGATCACGACCCGTCCGGGCGTGTCGGCGAGCACCCCGAAGCTGGTGCCGTCGGCGCGCACGGCCAGCACCCAGGGGTGCGACTGGTAGAGCGACTCGGTCTGCGAGTCGAACCCGAAGGCGTCGGTGTTCCACGTCACCACGCGGCGCCCGGAGCGCTCGAGCGGGCCGCCGACCTCGCCGGTGCCGTAGAGCGACGTGCCGCGCTCGGTCGCGATGCGCACCACGCGCCCGCCGCGCTCCATCGAGAAGCGCGGCCACACGCGCCAGTCGGCGGGCGGCGGGCCGAGCGCCGGCCGCCCGGGCACGATGCACGCCGACGGCAGCGCGCCGCCGCGGGCGGCGGCATCGGGCCACACGCGCACGATCCCGGTGCCGATCGCCTCGGGCGCGGGCTGCGCGCGAACGACCGATGCGAACAGCATCGTGAACGGCGCCAGCAGGAGGCGGAACAGCCGGGATCGCATGCGCATGGGGCCGGTCAGGCGAGGCGGGCGCCGGGCGGAGCCGCTCAGTGCGGCAGGCTCGGCGGCGGGGGCACCGGCCAGGGGATGCGGGCGAGGCGCTCCGGGTAGCGCCGGACGCCGGCCGCCTGCTGCACGGAGTCGGCGAACGCCACGAACAGCCGGTCGCGGGACAGCTCGCCCGCGGCGCGGCGCAGGTTCTCGATCATCGGGGGCGGCAGCGACTCGAACGCCTGGCGCTGCTCCTGCTTGGCCACCAGCCGCACCAGCCGCCACCCGCCGTCGGTGCGGTCGGGCCCGGCCCACTCGCCGGGCTGCATGCGGATGAACTGCGCCTCGAGCAGCGCCCATCGCGGCTCGGCGGACGGGAAGGCGACGCGCTCGGTGTTCGCGGTGAGCGAGGGGTCGCGGGCCGCGAGGGCGTCGGCCAGCGAGCCCGCCGCCGGGCCCTCGCGCGCGAGCGCGGCGGCGAGCGCCGAGTCGGCCACGTCCGCCCACTCGAGGTCGGCGTGCTCGAGGCGGGTGAACTGCGACTGCATGCGGTCCCACACCGCGCGCACGTCGGCCTCGGTGGGGGCGGCGGCCGCCGCGGTGATCTCGGCGTAGAGGCTCTGCGTGAGGTAGTTGTCGAACTGGTCCGCGACCTCGCGGCGCACGCGCGGGCTGTCCTGCAGGTGGCGCCGGTGCGCTTCGGCCGCCAGCACGCGGCTCATCGCCCGGATCTCCAGCCACACCTCGATCGCCGGCATCATGCTGGCGGGCGGCTTCTCGATGTTGGGGTTCTGCAGGTCCTGCACCAGGTCGTCCACCGTGTACTCGCCGCCGCGCCACACCACCAGCGCCTCGCGGCCGGAGCCGTCGCCGGACTGGCCGCCGTCACGCAGCACCTGGTAGACGCGCTGCGTCGCCGCGAACGCCGGCTTCATGCCGTACTCGCGCTTGATGGCGTCCACGCCGCGCGTGAACACCTCGCGCTGCTTGCGCTGCCGCACCAGCTGCTCGAGGCTCGCGCGCTGCAGTTCGAAGGGGGCCTGCTCCTGCGGCCGCCGCTCCAGCACGCGCAGCAGGAACCAGCCCTGCGACGTGCGGTAGGGGCCGCCGACCGCGCCGATCGGCAGCTCGCGCAGCGCGTCGTCGAGCGGCTGCATGAGCTGGCCGGGGGTCGCCCAGCCGACGTCGCCGCCGGCGCCGACCATGCCCGGGAAGTTCCAGCGGTCGGCCACCTGCTCGAACGGCTGGCCCTCGGCGAGCTGCGACGCCGCCGTGCGCACCGCGGCCTCGTCGAGCGTGTACACGACCTGCGCGTGCACCTGCTCCGAGCGCCAGCGGTGCATCTCGCGCAGCTCGGCCTCGCTGACCTCGATGTCGGGCGGCGCCAGCATGTCGCGCAGCTCGCGCTGCATGGCGTCCTGCTCGAGCGACTGCCGGTAGCCGATGGCATCGGGGTGCTGGTCGAGGCCGCGGGCGTGCGCGGCGATCAGCATCGCCTCGCGGATCATCAGGTCGCGCAGCAGCGAGTCGCGGGCGGCGGCGGGGTCTCCGGGATACTGCTGCTCGTTGCCGCGCGCGATGCGCATGAAGTCGTCCACCGTCACGTTGCGGTCGCCGACCTGGGCGAGCGGCTTCTCGAGCGGGTCGCCGCAACCGGCGACCACGAGGATGGCGAACGCGGCCAGCGGCGCGCGGAACGGCATGCGGATCACGTCGGGCACTCCCTTGGGATGGGGGTCTGGAGCGGCGGCGCGAGGCTACGGGCGGCGGCCGGGAGCGGCAAGCGGCGCGGCGCCCGGGCCCGCGGCCGCCTCGGCCAGGCGCAGCACGTCGAGCAGTTCGCGGACACGGTGCAGCAGCAGCAGGCCCTCGCCGCGCACGCGCACGCCGAACTCGCGGCCCGAGAAGAACTCGGCCTGCCACGGCAGCCCGCCGACGACGCTGGCGATCTCGGCCGGCTTGAGCGGCCGCTTGAGCGTGACCTCCGCCACCTGCTGGAACACCTTGAGGCTGTCCACCAGCGCCGCGCCGCCCGGGCCGCCGTCGCCGGTGCCGCGGCCGAGCACGCGCACCTGGCGCAGCTCCACCAGCGCCACCGCCGGCGGCGGCAGCGGGCCGAAGCGGTCGATGAGCTCGACGATGAGGTCGTCCACGGCGGCGGGCGTGCGCGCCTCGGCGAGGCGGCGGTAGAGGGCCAGCTTCTCGTGCTCGTCCGGGACGTAGTCGTCGGGGAGGAACGCGGCCCAGTCGGTGAGCAGGCGCGGCTCGGGGCGCAGCGCGTCGGCCTCGCCCTTGAGCGCGGCGACGGCCTCCTCGAGCAGCTTCACGTACAGGTCGAAGCCGAGGCCCAGGATGTGGCCGCTCTGCTCGGGCCCGAGCAGGTTGCCGGCGCCGCGGATCTCCAGGTCCCGCATGGCGATCTTGAAACCCACGCCCAGCTCGTCGAAAACCACGATCACGCGCAGGCGCTTCTCGGCCTCCTCGGTGTGCACCC
>CAZMQP010000209.1:737-4849 GCA_964568385.1 uncultured bacterium | reverse complement strand
ATAAAGCGCCGCAGACCTTGCTGCTGGCGCGGGCGAACCGGCATGGCCTGGTGGCGGGGGCGACCGGAACGGGCAAGACGAAGACGCTGCAGCTCATGGCCGAGCAGTTCTCGGCGGCCGGCGTTCCGGTGTTCCTCGCCGACCTCAAGGGCGACCTCTCGGGTCTCGCGGCCGACGGCGCGCCGCACCCGAGGATCGAGGAGCGCGCCCGCGCCACCGGCCAGGCCTGGACGCCGCGCGCCTGCCCGGTCGAGTTCCTGAGCCTGACGGGACAGGGCGGCGCGCAGCTGCGAGCGACGGTCTCGAGCTTCGGGCCGCTGCTGCTGGCCAAGGTGCTGGGGCTCAATGACACGCAGACGAGCGTGCTGGCCATGGTGTTCAAGGTGGCGGACGACCACAAGCTGCCGCTGCTCGACTTCAGCGACCTGCGCGCGGTGCTGCAGTACCTCGGCAGCGACGCCGGCAAGGAGGTGCTCGCGGGCTACGGCGGGCTGTCGCGCTCCACCGTCGGCGTGCTGCTGCGCGAGATGGTCGAGCTCGAGGCGCAGGGGGCGGGACTCTTCCTCGGCGAGCCCGAGTTCGAGCTCGAGGACCTGCTGCAGGTCGAGGACGACGGCCGCGGGGTGGTGAGCGTGCTGTCGCTGGCGGACGTGCAGGACAAGCCGGCCCTGTTCAGCACCTTCATGATGTGGATGCTGGCGCGCCTGCAGTCCGAGCTGCCCGAAGTGGGCGACCTCGCCCAGCCCAAGCTCGTCTTCTTCTTCGACGAGGCGCACCTGCTGTTCGACGGGGCGAGCAAGGCGTTCGTGGACTCGGTCGAGCAGGTGGTGCGGCTGATCCGCTCCAAGGGCGTCGGCGTCTACTTCGTGACCCAGAGCCCCAAGGACGTGCCCGCCGACATCCTCGGCCAGCTCGGCAACCGCGTGCAGCATGCGCTGCGGGCCTTCACGCCGGACGACGAGAAGGCGCTGCGGGCGGCGGCGCGGACCTTCCCGAAGACCGCCTTCTACGACGTCGAGGCGATCCTGACCTCGCTCGGCATCGGCGAGGCCCTGGTCACGACGCTGCGGCCCGACGGCTCCCCGACGCCGCCGTTCGCCGTGCGCATGATCGCGCCCGCTTCGCGCATGGCGCCGATCACCGCCGCCGAGCGCGCCGCGCTGCTGGCGGGCTCCGAGCAGGTGCGCGAGTACGCGGTCGCCGTGGACCGCGAGAGCGCGCGCGAACTGCTCGCCGCGCGCCTGCGCGGCGACGCGGCCGGCGCCGGCGGCGAGGCGCGCGAGATGGCGGCCGACGCGTCGGCCGCGCCCGCGGATGAGCCGCCGGGGCGGCCCGGCCTGCTCGAGGGGGCGGCGGTCGTGCTGGGGGCGCTGTTCGGCTCGAAGCTCGTGCGCGATGTCGCCCGCACGGCGACGCGCGAGGTGGTGCGTGGCGGCATGGGCACGTTCCTCGGCCCGCCGCCGAGGCGGCGCACGACGCGGCGGCGCCGCACCACGAGCACGGCGGGCCGCGTCCTGCGCGACCTGCTGCGCTAGGCCGGCGCGCGTCCGCGGCCGGGCATCGGTTGACGCCGCGCGAGCCGCTGGTGTACACACACCGCTCGCCAACCCATGCCGGTGGGGCTGTAGCTCAGCTGGGAGAGCGCTTGCATGGCATGCAAGAGGTCGACGGTTCGATCCCGTTCAGCTCCACCACTCCGTCCTCGCAGGCCCGTGGCGCGGCCCTTCCCTCGGGAGGGTGCCGCGACCGGGTCGGCTGGGATCCCGGCGAGGCCCGGCGCCCCGCTGACCTCACCGACGCCGAGGAGGCCCTCATGCTCGTCGTGCTCCTGATCCTGCTGGCGGCTGCGTCGCGCCTGCTGCCGCACCCGCCCAACTTCGCCCCGGTCGCCGCCATCGGCCTGTTCGCCGGCGCCATGCTCGACCGCCGCGCCGCGTGGCTCGTGCCCCTGGTCGCGCTGCTGCTCTCCGACCTCATCATCGGCTTCTACCATCCGGTCGGCATGCTCTGGAACTACGTCGCCTTCGCCGCCTGCCTGATGATCGGTTCGGGCCTGCTCGCCCGCGGCCGTTCGCTGCCGCGCCTCGCGGGCGCGACGCTGTCCTCGGCCGTGGTGTTCTTCGCGCTCAGCAACTTCGGCATGTGGGCGAGCGGCTACTACCCGCGCACGTGGGCCGGACTGGTGGAGTGCTACGTGGCGGCGCTGCCGTTCTTCCGCAACACGCTCGTCTCCGACGTCGTGTTCGTGGCCGCGCTGTTCGGCGGTCACGCGTGGCTGTCGCGCCTGCTGTCGCGCCCGGCGCACGGCACCGCCTCGGCCTGAGCCGGCTTCGGCCCGCGCACCCCGGTCGCCCTCCCGGCGGCCGGGGTGTTCCGTTTCCGGTCAGAGCTGGCGCGACCCCAGTGGCGCACGCGCGACCGAGTCGAGCAGCGCGAATGTCGCGGGCGCGAGCCACTCGACCTCGCCCGCCTGCGCCACCGCGATGCGTCCCGCGCGGTCGAGCACGTAGGTGTAGGGGATGCTCGGGCAGGGCAGCGCCGCGGCGAGCGCGCGGCGGTGGTCGAGCAGCACCGGCGTGCGCAGTTCGGCCCGCCGGACCCAGCGGGCCACGGACGGGAACGGATCGAAGCTGACGATCGCGAGGCGGATGCCGCGTCCCTCGAGGCGCGCCGCGAGCGAGTCCACCGCCCGCGCCTGCGCGGCGGCGTGCTGCTCCCAGGGCGCCCAGTAGTGCACCACCTGCACCGCGTCGCCGGCCCGCAGCCGCACCATGCCCACCGGCACGGCCGGCAGCACCGCGTCGAGCGCGGGGGTGACGCGGCGGGCCGAGGCGGCCACCTCGAGCGGCCGGGCGCGCTCGCCGGGGCGGGCGACGGTGAACAACTCGCGCTGCCACACGAGGGCGGCCAGCACGCCCAGCACCAGCAGCACGGGGGCGAGCCGGCGCCTCACGGGCGTGCCGCCACCGTCTGCCACTCATGCCGTCCGGCGATGCCGCCCTGCGGGCGGTCGCGCATGCGAGCCCTCCTCACACCCGGCGGTGGCCGGGTCGCCGCCACTCTAGGGCCGAAGCCCCGCGGCGGCATCCCCGGCGCCGGCGGCGCCGCGGGGCGGGGTCAGGCGGCGGCGTCCGCCACGATGGCGGGCTCGCTGTCGTACAGGCGGAGGAACGCCTCGACGACGCGGGGATCGAACTGCGTCCCGCTCTCGGCGCGCAGGATCTCGACGGCCTGCGTGTGCGGCCGGCCGCGCCGGTAGGGGCGGTCGTCCACGATGGCGTCGTAGGTGTCGGCCACGGCGATGATGCGGGCCCCGAGCGGGATCGCCTCGCCCTTGAGCCCCTTGTAGCCGCGGCCGTCCCAGCGTTCGTGGTGGTAGAGCACGATTGGCACCACGTGCTCGAGCAGTCCGCCCACGCGCTGCAGCAGGTCCACGCCGTGATCCACTTGGCGGCGCATCACCTCGGCCTCGGCGGGTGAGAGGCGGGATGCCTTCTGCAGCACGTCGGTGCTCACCTCGACCTTGCCGATGTCGTGCAGGTAGGCGGCGACGCGGAGGGTCTCGATGTCCTCGTCGCCCATTCCCAGCTCGCGCGCGATCTCGACGGCGCGTTCGGCGACGCGCCGTGAGTGGTTCTCGGTCGAGCGGTCCACGGCGTCGATGAACCGCGCCATGATCTCGACGACGCCGCGGTAGGCGGCCTCGAGCTGGGCCCGGCGCGCCTGGTCGCGCTCGGCCAGCGTCCCGACCGCGTAGGCGGTGGTGACCAGGAAGCCGCCCCACAGGCCGAGGTCGAGCCAGCGCGACCACACATCACCGACCGAGCTGAACTGGTCGGGGTTCATGGCAGAGGTGAGGAACACGATGCCGACGCACATGGCCGCCGTGAACAGGCCGTTGACGCGGCCCAGCCGCCACGCGGCGTAGGCGACCGGCAGGTAGAAGAAGTGCAGGAACGCGAACTGGTTGGGCACCAGCTGGAGCACGACCGCGCTGACCGCGGCCACGCCCAGGCCCACGCCCAGTTGCTCGAGCATCGGGCCGCCGAACGCACGCGAGGGGGGCGTGGACGCTCTCATGAGGCCCTGCGGATGCCCTTCGGGATCTTGAG
>CAZMQP010000209.1:0-727 GCA_964568385.1 uncultured bacterium | reverse complement strand
CTTGGAGGGGCTGGCGGTGCGATTGCGGCCGTGCCCGCGATTGCCGTTGCCGCAGGCGGGGCAGAACTGCCACTCCGACTCGACGCGCTTGTGGCACTTCTCGCAGTGCTCGCCCACGAACGTGCCGCAACAGGGGCAGTACTCGTAGTCGCGCGAGATCACCTCGGAGCAGCCGGGGCACACCTGCACGCCCTGCTCGGCCAGGTAGACGACGCGCGTCACCTCCTCGATGGTCGTGGTGCCGGCCATCGCCTTGTGGAGCCCGTCCTCGCCGATCGGTCGCATGCCGCCCTCGAGGGCGCAGCGGCGCAGTTCCTGGTCGGGCGCGTTGCGGCTGATCAGCACGCGCATGGGGTCGTCCACGCCGAGCACCTCGAAGATGCCGATGCGTCCCGAGAACCCGGTCTCGCGGCACTGGGGACAGCCGGCGCCCCGGTACAGCGTGACCGTGCCCTCGGCGGCGCGCGCGCCGGTCAGACGGCTGACCGTGGCCGCCTGCTCCTCGTAGGGCTCGCTGCACTTGGGGCACAGCGTGCGCACGAGGCGCATGCTGACCACGCCGATGAGCGACGTCGCCACCATGAAGGGCTCGAGGCCCAGGTCGATGAGGCGGGTGACGGCGCCGGCGGCGTCGTTGGTGTGCACCGTGCTGAGCACGAGGTGGCCGGTGACCGAGGCGCGGAACGCGATCTGGGCGGTCTCCTTGTCGCGGATCTCGCCGATCATG
>CAZMQP010000208.1:0-4883 GCA_964568385.1 uncultured bacterium | reverse complement strand
AAGGCGCGCACGATGCGCGGCGACATCGCGCCCTGGTCGTCCACGGCCCGAAGCACGAACGTGTGGAAGTCCGACGCCGTGGCCCCCGGCCCGAGCGAGTCGGGCGTGGTGGCGCGGAAGTGCACGGTCACGCGCGTCTCGCGCGTTGACACCCACGTGGTCTCGGCCTGGTCCATGAGCGACTGGCGGCGGCTCGGCGGATCGATGGCGTACTCGAACCGGTCGATGCTGCCGTCGGGGTCGCTGCCGGTCCAACCCAGCTCGACCACCCAGGCGTAGGGGGTGGACGCCGTATCCACGGGACCGCTCGTGAGCGAGAGCGTGGGCGGCTGGTTGGGCATCAGGGACTGGGGCGAGGAGCTGCAGCCGCTGGCGAGTGCGAGGGCGCAGAGGAGTCCTGCGGCGAGCCGGGGCCATCGGGCGCGGCGGGCCTGCGCGGCGGGTTCGGGGATCGGGCGGAGCGAAGCGTGCATCGGGTTCACGGCCTCCTGCCCGGCCTCACGAAGTGCACACCAGACTCACACCTCGACCCGGCATGTTCAAGGGATTCCTCGGCCCCCGCGGGTCGCGCCGGCTCGCCGGGCGGCGCGATCGGGCCTCAGGCGGCTCCCCGCCGCGAGGCGCGTCCGATGGACTCCAGCACGCGCCGGGCGATGTCGGCCGCCGCGTTCGGCCGTGCCAGCCGTTCGGCGCTGGCGCGCGCGCGCTCGAGCGCCGCGGGGTCGGTGAGCCAGCGCGACACGGTGGCGGCCACGGTCTCGAGCGAGTCGGCGTGCACCGCGGCGCCACCCGACTCCAGGTAGCGCGCGTTGCCCACCTCCTGCCCGGGCGTGGGCCGGAACACCACCAGCGGCGTGCGCTTGACCAGCGCCTCGGCGCAGGTGAGCCCGCCCGCCTTGCTCACCACCAGGTCGGCCGCCTCGAGCAGCAGGTCCACGTGCGGGGTGAACGCCATGCCCCGCACGCGGCCGCCGGTGGTGGCGCCCTGGGCCTGCACCTCGGCCAGCAACCGCTCGTTGGTGCCGCAAAGCACCAGCACCTGCGGTTCGGCCGGCAGTGCGGCGAGCCGTTCGGCCAGTTCGGCCATGGGGCCCACGCCCCCGCCGCCGCCCATGACCAGCACCAGCGGCCGGTCGGGCGACAGCCCGAAACGGGCGCGCACCACGTCGCGCCCGTGCGGCTCGCCGAAGCGCGGGTCCACCGGGATGCCGGTCACCTCGATGCGCTCGCGCGGCACGCCGTGCCCGGCCAGCTCCGCGGCCACCTCGTCGCTGGCGACGAAGTAGCGGTCCACGTGCGGGTAGGCCCACATCGGGTGCGCGGTGAAGTCGGTGATGACGACGTGCAGCGGCACCCGCAGCTTGCCCCGGGCGCGCATCGGGTAGAGCGCCTCGACCGGCAGGAAGTGCGTGCACACGATGGCGTCGGGGCGGTCGCGCTCGACGACGCGCACCAGCGAGCGCAGCGCCAGCCGGTCGAACGCCTCGCGCGTCGGCCCGGCGCTCTTGTGCACGCGCTGCTGCGCCCACAGCGCGTACAGCGCGCCCCACAGGCGCGGCGCCCGCTGCGCCATCGCGTTGTAGCCCTCGGAGTAGGCGGTGCGGTAGAAGCGCGAGGCGAACACCAGCGTGTCCACCTCGTGCACGGTGGCGGTCGGCTCGCGCGCCGCGATCGCCTTGGCGATGGCCACCGCCGCGCTCCGGTGTCCGCTGCCGGCGGTGGCGTGCAGGATGGCGATGCGGGGCCCGGCGCCCTGCGCCAGCGGCTCGATGGCGACGATGCCGTGCCCCTCCCTGGGGAACAGCACCGCATGCTCGCCGGCGCGCAGGCGCAGCCGCCGCCGCCACCAGGCGCGCTGCGCCCGCAGGCGCGCGCGCCACTGGGGGCGGAGCGGAGGAAGCGCCAACCGGGGCAGCCTCGGAAGCTGTGGGAGCCGGGGCAGACGGACCATGTCCGGGATACTACGCGCTATCCGGTCACGACGTTGCGGAGGTGCTCGATGCGGGCGCCCTCGGCGGTCAGGTCCACCGTCAGCAGGTCCACGCGCGGGTGCGCCGCCCCCTGCTGGTGCAGCGCCAGCGCCGCCCGCCGCAGGCGCTCGCGCTTGCGGCCGTCGAGCGTCGCGACGGCGCCGCCGAAGTCGGGCCGCGAGCGCACGCGCACCTCGACGATGGCCTGCACGGCGCCCTCCGAGACGATGAGGTCCACCTCGACGCCGGCGAGGCGGACATTGCGGGCGAGCACCGGCAGGCCCCGGCACTCGAAATAGGCGGCGGCCAGAGACTCCCCGGCACGACCGCGATCCTGGGCGAAGGCCATGCGGCGCTCCGCGGGGGCGGGTGGCGAGGGGCGGTGCGCAGGCTACCCGAGCGGCAGCTCCAGCGCATGCACGGGCGCGAAGCTGAAGCGGTGCAGCCGGCAGGGCCCGTGCGCCCGCAGCGCCGCCAGGTGCTCGGCGGTGCCGTAGCCCTTGTGGCGGGCGAAGCCGTACTGCGGGTACACGGCGTCGAAGCGCACCATCAGCCGGTCGCGGATGACCTTGGCCACGATGCTGGCGGCCGCGATCGACAGCGCCGTCGCGTCGCCCTTCACCACCGTCACCTGCGCGACGCGCAGTTCGGGCACGCGCGTGTCCCCGTCGATCAGCGCCAGCTCGGGCGTGACGCGCAGCCGGTGGACGGCGCGGCGCATGGCGGTCAGGGAGGCGCGGCGGATGTCGGTGGCGTCGATCGCCCGCGCCCCCACCACCGACCATGCGAACGCCCGGGCGCCTTGACGCACCCGGGCGAAGAGCTGCTCGCGCTGCTCGGCCGACAACTGCTTGCTGTCGTCGAGCCCGCTCCAGTCGAGCGTCAGGTCGAGCACCACGGCCGCGGCGACCACCGGGCCCGCCAGCGGGCCCCGCCCGGCCTCGTCCACGCCGGCGACGGTGGCGCGCCCCTCCGCGATCGCGGATTCGGCGCGCGCCAGCTGTCGCCAGCGCGGCGGGCTCACTCCTCGGTGCCGCCGCCGATCGTGCGCACGGACAGCTGCTTGTCCTGGAGCCGCGCCGCCTTGCCGCGCTTGCGGCGCAGGTAGAACAGCTTCGCGCGACGCACCTTCTTCTGGCCGAGCACCTTGATGCTGCCGATGGACGGCGAGTGGAGCGGCCACGTGCGCTCGACGCCGACGCCCTCGGAGATCTTGCGCACGGTGAACGTCTTGCGCATGCCCGAGCCGCGGACATTGATGACTTCGCCGCGGAACTTCTGCTGGCGCTCCTTGTCGCCCTCGATCACGCGCACGCTCACCTCGACGGTGTGGCCCGGAAGGAGGTCGGGGCGGTCGCCCTTGATCTGGGAGTTCTCGATCTTCTGGATGAGGATCATCACGGGGTCCTTTCATGACACCGGACGCCCGGAGAACGGGCGTACACCAAGCGGCCGGGGAATCTACACGAAGCAGGCTCCGGGTGCCAAATCCGGGCGGAAATGGCGGGGTCCGGGGGGGCGGGCCGGGGCTGAGGGCGGGTCCCCATCGGACGAAGGGGTCAGGCGGGCGCTGCCTGCTGGTGGCAGCCACGGAACCGCTCGCGCGCCAGTCCGGCCAGCGCGACCTTCACCCGCTGTTCGAGCGGGGCCCCGAGCAGCCCTCCGCACTTCGCCGCCCCCCGCCTCGCCTCATCCATGCGCAGCCCCAGCTGCCGGAGCCAGGGGACGACGTCCTCCTCGCGGGCGTCCGGAGCCCCCTGCCCCGGGGCAGGGGCGACCCGGGCCGCCGCCCGCTCCCGCTTCTGGGCCGCCCGCCGCCTCGCCGTCTCGCGCCTGCCCGCCATGAACCCGGCGCCGAACGCGCGCTCGGCCGCGTACTGGTTGTGGGCGCGGCAGCGGAGCCGCAGGTTGGCGGCTGTGGACTCGCCGCCTCTGGCCACCGGCACCACGTGATCGAACTCGAGGCGTGCGACCGCGGGGCAGCGCCTGCCCGTCTCACTCGTGAACGTGCAGCGATGCCCATCCCGCTCCCAGACCGTGCGACGCACGTCGGCGGGAACGAAGCGGCCGTTGGGGGCGCCCCGACGAGGACGGGTGCGGTAGTGGGCGGCGAAGATGCGCTTCTCCTCGGCCTCGACCAGCTGCGTGAGCGCGCGCTTGAGGATGCACGCCGCGTCGCCGGAGGGGATGGCGTGAGCGAGCAGGGCCCGGGCGTGGCGCAGGAGGTCGTGGGTCTCCGGATCTAGGGAGACGCGCAGGTCGATCCGAGCCGGTGCCGGTGCCGAGACCGGCCGGAGGGATGCGGTCTCGGCCGAACCCGTATCCAGCGGGGGCTCGGCCGCCGAGACCGGAACCTCAGAATTCTCAAGGATTTCAACGGGTTCCGGAACCTGTTGAATTACCTCGGCATTTCGCGAGCAGTGCCGGGCGATCACCAGAGCCACTTCGGCCTTGGTCCGGTGGGTGGCCGCCGCGATCAACCCGTCGGCCGACTCGGTGGTCAGGTGAGGCGCCAGCTGGAGCACAGCGCTCAGGTGCAGCCGCCCGGCAGCGACCGCTTCGAGGATCGCGGGGAACCGGCGAGCAACTCTCGCGGCCTGGATGCGCTTGAAGGCCTCGCTCTCGGAGAAGTGCAACTCCCCCACGCAGTACGCATGCATCGAGGGATACGCCGCCGGCAGGTGGAGCCGGCGTTCCTCGGCCTCGGCCAGATGCGCCAGCAGCTCGGCGAGGGTGGTGCGCTCGCGCGAGACGAGCGCCTTGAGGTCCTGCAACAGCACATGATCGGAGAGCTGCGAGAGCGAGCGCATGCGAGTGGTCCGCGGGGGCGAGTCGCGGGGGCGCCTACACTTCAAATAATGCGTGCTCGCGGCGCACGTTCACGGGAAGCGGCACGTGCAGAGGCCCCCCGGA
>CAZMQP010000207.1:0-4894 GCA_964568385.1 uncultured bacterium | reverse complement strand
CCGCCTTGCGCAGTGCCTCGCAGCGATCACCGGTGCGCCGGTCCTGCCACACGATGGCGCGGCCGGCCGGCTCGCCGGTGCGCCGGTCCCACAGCAGCGCCGTCTCGCGCTGGTTGGTGATGCCGATGCAGCGGATGCGCGCGCCCGGGATCCGGGACGACGCGAGCGCCGCGCGCACGGCGCGCTGGGCGGTGGCGACCAGGTCCTCGGGGTCGTGCTCCACCCAGCCCGGGCGCGGGACGTGCTGCGGCAGTTCCGCGTACCCGCGGGCGCGCACGCGCCCGTCGTGTCCGAGCAGCAGTGCGGTGGTGCCGGTCGTGCCGGCGTCGATGGCGAGGACGAGGTCGGCGCGCATGGGTTGCCTCCGGGTCAGGGGGGGCCGAGGGCGCGGGCGAGCAGGTCCTGCTCGCGCCGCACGGCGTGCTCGTAGCGGTCGAGTTCCTCGCGCTGGCGTTCGGGCGCCCAGCCGAGCCGCCGCGCCATGCCCTCGGCGACGGCGGGCGCCTCGGTCAGGCCGCGGTCGTCGCCGAGCCACAGGCGCGAGCGCCGGCGCATCACGTCCTCGAGGCGCCGCGCGAACGAGCGCTCGGTCGCGTCGGCGCCGAGCGCCTGCGGGTCGTGCTCGAGCGCGCGCGGCGCCGGCAGCGGATCGCAGGGGTCGTGCACGCGCTCGCTGCCGCGGCCGAGCCGCGACAGCACCGCCTCGAGCGCCTCCTCGGCGATGGCACGGAAGGTCGTGTACTTGCCGCCGGTGACCGTGAGGCAGACGCCGTCCTCGAGCACGGCGTGCTCGCGCGAGGCGCTGCCGACCTCGCCGCCGGCGGCGATCAGCGGACGCAGGCCGGCGTACACGGCGAGCGGCCGCCGCCCGCCGGCGCCCGGCAGCAGCCGTGTCGTCGCCTCGTGCAGATAGCGGATCTCCTCGCGGCTCGGCTCCCCGTCGCCTTCGCCGGGAGGCGAGCCGACCGGGGTCTCGGTGGTGCCGACCAGCGAGCGGCCCGCGAACGGTACCACGAACCACGCGCGGCCGTCGGCGGCGAGCGACAGCACGGCGTGCGAGCGCGTCAGCGGCGGGTACACGAGGTGCACGCCGCGCGAGGGCGCCAGCCGCGGCGCGGGGTCGGGCGCTCCCGGGGTGCGCATGCGCACGAGGTCGCGCCGCGTCGCATCGCTCCAGGCGCCGGTCGCGTTGACCAGCACGCGCACCGTGACGGCATGCGTCGCGCCCTCGCCGTCGCGCAGCTCGAGCGTGGTCGCCCCGCGCGGTTCGGCCGCCGGACGCGCCGCGATCAGCGTCGTGTGGGGCATCAGCCGCGCCCCGTGCGCCGCCGCGTCCTCCGCCACCGCGATCGCGAGCCGCGTGTCGTCCATGACCACGTCGGAGTAGAGCCCCGTGCCCGCGAGGTCCGCCGGTTCGAGCGCGGGCTCGAGCGACACCGCGGTGGCCGCGGGCGCCCAGGCGTGCCGCGACAGCGTGCGGCGGCCCGCCAGCAGGTCGTAGAGCACGAGCCCGGCCCGCAGCTGCCACGGCCGCACGCGGTCGCCGCGGCGCACCGGCGCCAGGAAGCGGACGGGCTGGGCGAGCGCGGGCGCCATGCGCAGCAGCGTCGCACGCTCGCGCAGCGACTCGCGCACCAGCGAGAAGTGGCCGTGCTCCAGGTAGCGCAGGCCGCCGTGCAGCATGTGGCTGGTCGCGCTGCTGGCGCCCGAGGCGAGGTCGCCGCGGTCGGCGAGCACCACGCTCAGCCCATGGCGGGCGGCGAGCCGCGCGAGGCCGAGCCCCGTCACGCCGCCGCCCAGCACGCCGACGTCCGTCACGGTCACTCGGGATCGTCGCCGTAGAGCAGGCGCATCGCCTCGTCGAGCCCCCGTTCGAGGTTGCCGAAGCGCGCCCGGTAGTCCACCTGCGCCCGGGAGATGACCTCGCGCGCGACGCTGGCGCCGTAGAGGCCCGCCATCTCGATCTTGGGGCGCGAGGCGCCGGGCATGTCCTTGTAGGTGAGGAAGTAGTGGACGATGCGGTCGATCAGCACCGGCGGGCAGTGCTCGAGCTCCTCCCAGTTCTCGTGCACCGGGTCGTTCTCGAGGATGGCGATGATCTTGTCGTCCACCTCCTGGCCGTCGAACAGCCGCAGTCCGCCGATCGGGCGGGCGCGCACCACGACGCCGCCGTGGCTCAGATTGCGCTCGGTGAGCACGCAGATGTCGAGCGGGTCGGCGTCGCCCTTGAGGTCGCGCCGCCCCGCCTCCTTGCCGGCGAACGCGGCGACCGAGTCGCCGCACAGCGTGCGCGGGATGAAGCCGTAGGGCTCGGGCGAGAGGCTGGAGTAGCGCTGCGGCCGGTCCAGCTTGAGGAAGCCGCTGCGCTTGTCGATCTCGTATTTCACCGTGTCGGCAGGGACGAGCTCGATGTAGACCGTGCACACCGCCGGGGCCTGGGCGCCGGCCGACAGGCCGTGCCACGGGTGCGACTGGAACAGCAGCTGCAGCAGCTGCGGCACGGTCTCGCCGGCGGGCTTGTCGGGGCGCCTGCGCGGGCCGGGGCGGAGCGTCGTGCCCTTGCGCGGGCTCATCTCGGGCCGGATGCGGCCGCGGCCGGGGCGGGACGCGTCGGCTCCCCCACCCCCCGCATGCGCGCGTCTGCGGGGCGGACGGGCGCCGCGTTGCCGTGTGTCACGGGGACACCTCCATGCGTTCCGGTGGACTCGGGGACGCGCGGACGATACCACCCGCGGCCGGAGGCGGCGACGTCAGCTGCTGACGCGCACCGAGTCGGCGGGCGAGTCGGTCGTCTTGCGCCGTTCGACCTGGTTCAGCCGCCGGTCCACCTCGACGAATGCGGGCGCGAAGCCCTCCGGCAGGCGTGCGAGGGCGCGCCGCACGTCGCGCGCCGCGTGCTTCTCGAGCCACGGACGGATCTCGTCCACCCCGCCGAAGTCCACGCGGTGCTCGAAGAACAGGTTGGAGAGCTCGAGCCGCTTGAGCTTGTCGTTCACGCGCACGAGCCGCGGCAGCGCCGTGCCGATCGTGACCGCACGGTCGAGCTGGGCGTCGAGCGAGTCTCCGTGATACGCCCACGGCAGCAGCGGCGGCGCGCCCGCGAGCCCGTGCGCCAGCGCGAACAGCAGCCGCGGATCGCTGCGGGCCACGCGCGGCTCGTAGGACATCAGCGTGTCGCCGTGGATGAGTTCGCGCTCGAAGCGCCCGATCGAGTAGGAGCGGCCGTCCACCTCCACCCACGGCGCTTCGGTGAACGGGCCGCTGGAGCGGAAGATCTCGTCCACTCCCTTGACCCGCAGGAAACCGCGGTTCGGCACCAGCAGGTGGAGCGTGATGCGCTCGATCACGAGGAAGTTGTGCATGTTGATCAGCCACGCGGTGCGGTCGTCCGGGGCGAGCCGCGAGGGCGGCGTGGCGAGCAGCTGCTGGCGCACCTGCTCGAGCCGGTCGGAGCGCTTGAGCGTCCAGATGCGCTCGTCCACGAACAGCTGCTCGTAGTCGAAGCGCGTGTCGTAGGGCCTGCCCTTGGCCGACACGACCTCGACATAGCGGTGCAGCAGGCGCTGGTAGCCGCTGAAGTCGGGGCGCACGGTCTCGGCGGTGGCGGCGGGGGCCGGCAGCGCGAGCCCGGCGACCAGGAGCGCGAGCGGCAGCAGGGTTCGGAGTGGACGCATGGGGGGAGAGCCTATCGCGTCCCGGCGCCGGGCGCTCGCTCGGCGCCGTGGGATTCACAATCGCCTGTCACCCCCGCGGCCCGCGTTTCCACCGGGCGGCGGCCGCGGCTAGGCTGGGGTCATGCGACGCTCCCTCCGCCGTGTGCGCTGGCCCTCGTGGCTCCTGGTCGCCCTGCTGGTGGGCGCCGCCGCCGCGATGGCGCTGCGCGGCGCTCCCCGGCCCGCTCCCGAGGCGCCGCGCCCGGCCACCGGCGCGGCCGTGGCGGCCGGCGAGAGGCGGCCCGCGGGTGGGGCCGAGGCGGCGTCGTCCTCGCGCACCGGGTTCCGCAGCGAGCGCCGGCTCCGCGAGCACTTCGAGAAGCACGGCGCCGAGTTCGGCGCCGCCGACGCCGGCGAGTACCTGGCGATCGCGCAGGCGCTGCGCGACGCACCTGCGGGCGGGCCGGTGCTCGAGGCGGTGCGGGCCGACGGCGTCGTGACCCGATTCGACCGCCGCGACGGCACGTTCCTCGCGTTCGAGCGCGACGGCACGATCCGCACCTGCTTCCGTCCCAACGACGGCGAGCGCTACTTCCGGCGCCAGGCGGCCCGGCCGGCGGCGCCATGAGGAGCGAGTCCGACGCCCTGCGCACGTGGCTCGTGGCGCGCGGCTGCCCCGAGCACGTGGTCGCGGGCGGCCTCGACGGCCGCGTAGCCGACTGGGAACGCACGTCGCATGCGCTCGCCCGCGGCGCGGCCATGAGCATGGAGGAGTGGCTCGACCACACCGACGCCCGCCAGATGATCTGGGAGATGGTGCAGAACTTCCCCGAGGAGTTCGACGTCGAGCGCGACGCGCGCCTGCTGTCGGCCGACGAACTCGTGCGGCGGCACGCCCTCGCCGTGGATGACTGCATCTGGGGGAGCGAGACCGCGCTCGCCGAGGGCTGGGACCCGGATGTCGAGTGGTGGTACTGGCGGCGCCCCGAACACCTCGAGGACTGATCCCGCGCGGGCCCGGCCCGCGCCGCAGGGCATTCCCACACAAGGAGGACACGTGGAATATCGCGCACTCGGTCGCAGCGGCCTGATGGTCTCGAGGGTCTCGCTCGGCTCCTGGACCACGCTCGGCGGTTCGGTGGACGCGGCGGCGACGCGCGCCATCGTCCACCGCGCCTTCGAACTGGGCATCAACCTGTTCGACACCGCCGACGTGTACGTGAAGGGCGCCGCCGAACGCG
>CAZMQP010000206.1:0-4895 GCA_964568385.1 uncultured bacterium | reverse complement strand
CGCCGAAGATGTTGAGGTTGTTGCGGCCCTGCGCGCTGATGACGCCGACCGTGACCGAGCCGCGCAGCTCGCCGAGCGGGTTGCCGATGGCGATGGCCCAGTCGCCGACGCGCAGACGCTCGGAGTCGCCGAGCGGCAGCACCGGCAGGTCGCTGGCGTTCTCGAGCTGCAGCACGGCCACGTCGGTCTCGGCGTCGGCGCCCACGACCGTGGCCTTGAACGTGCGGCGGTCGTTGAGCGTCACGCGGATCTCGGCCGCGTCCCGGACGACGTGGTTGTTGGTGAGCACGCGGCCCTTGCGGTCGATGATGAACCCCGAGCCGGACGACGGTGCGCGCTCGCGCTGCGGCGAGTCATCGCCGAAGAAGCGGCGCATGAAGTCGCTGCTGGGATCGCGCCCGCCGGGCGCGGCCTTGCGCGTGGCCTCGATGAACACCACCGCGGGCAGGGCCTTGTCCACGACCGCCACGAACGGGCTCTCGGGAATGGCCTCGCGGTTGACGGTGGCGGCGAGCTGCGTTTCGGAAGCGCGCGAGGCGCGCGGGACCCCGAGACCGGCGCTGATCCCGAGCCCGAGCACGAGCCCGGTCAGGATCAGTGCGGCGGCGCCAAGGAAGTAGCTGCTAGGGCGGATCACGGGTCGGTCTTGCATCGTGTTCCTCCGAATCCTGCGGTCGGGAGATGGGACGGATGGTGCGTCACCCGTTCCCATGCAGGAACGGGGCCGCGACCGGACAAGAGTAAGCGGCGAGGCGCGGGAGCGGGAGAGGAAGCCGGTCAAGCGGCCGTCAAACCTGCCCCTCGGCTCCTGCTCGTGCTGCTTGGACGCGCGGGGGCGGCCGAAGGTTCTGGTCCCCTCGCGCCCTGCCCCACCGGCGCGGTGAGAAGCCCCACCGTTGCGGCCGCGCCTCGGCGCGCGTGAACGGCGCGTGAAGGGCATGTGGCGTGCTCGTGAAGTAACATGCCGGGTCATGCCGGCCGACCGCCTGTTCTTCATGTCCGACGCCCACCTCGGTGCGCGCCCCGCTGTGGAGGAGGCGCCACAGCGGTCGCGTGTCCACGACTTCCTCGCGTCGCTGCCGGGCCGGGCCGAGACGCTCTACATCGTCGGCGACCTGTTCGACTTCTGGTTCGAGTACCGCACCGCCATCCCGCGCGACCTGTTCCCGACGCTGGCGGCGCTCGACCGGCTGCGGTCGGCCGGCGTCGGCATCGTGTACCTGAACGGCAACCACGACTTCTGGCTGGGCCCGTTCCTGCGCGACACGCTCGGCATCCGCACGGTGGATGGCGCCTGCCCGGTCGAGGCGCAGGGCCGGCGCCTGTGGCTGCATCACGGCGACGGACTCGTCGGCGGCGACCTGGGCTACAAGTTCCTGCGCGGCGTGCTGCGCAGCCCGGTGTCGGTGCGGCTCTACCAGTGGCTGCATCCCGACCTCGGCATCCCGCTGGCGCACGCCGTCTCCGGGCTGTCGCGCCGCTCGCGCGGTCACGGCCCGCTCGAGCCCGAGCGCCTGTGGCGCGAGATCGCCTTGCCGCGCTTCGCGGAAGGCTACGACGGTGTGCTCGTGGGGCACTTCCATCACGTGCACGAGCAGCGCGAGGCGAACCGCCAGTTCATCGTCCTCGGCGACTGGATCGATCACTTCACCTACGCCGAGCTCAACGAGGGCGCCCTGACGCTCCGCCGCTGGGAGTGAGTCCGGCCCGCCGCCGGCTCGCCCGGGCGGGCGGCGCCCCGCGCTAGAAGCGCGCCGAGAAGCTGAAGCGGTGGGTGTCGGCCAGGTCCAGCTTGGAGGGCACGAACGCGTAGTCGAGCGAGAACCCGCTCGCCGCGTAGCCCATGCCGAAGCTCGCCGTGGCGAGGTCGTCGTTCACGCGCACGCCCGCACGCAGCGCCGCGCCCACCGGCGTGGCGAGTTCGGCGCCCGCGGCCACCACACCGGGGCGTCCCGCGGTGAGGCGCGAGTCGAGCGCGCCGAGCAGCGTCATGCCGCCGACCGCGCGGCTCGCCGAGACGCCGCCGTGCAGCGCCACCGGCAGACCCACGTCGCGGCCGGCCGCGCCGTCGATGACGTACTGCGCGGCCGGGCCCAGGTTCTGGACCGCGAGCGCGGCGCGCGCACCGCCCCACGACTCGGGCGCGTAGCCCACGCCCAGGTCCATGCCCCAGGTGTCGGCCGAGAGCTCGGCCAGCCGCTCGCGCACGTACTGCCCCGAGAGGCCGCCGGTCCAGCCGCCGCCCAGGTCGAAGCCGTAGCCGAGCGCGAACTGCAGGTCGTGCGAGCCGAAGGTGCCGATCAGGTTGCCGAGGTCGTCACGTCGCTCGATGGGCTCGGAGTAGAGCGCACGCATCGAGGCCGCCACGCCGCCACCGAACAGCTGGCCCGCCAGCGCGAACTGGTCCTGCCGCAGCGACTCGATCCACTCGTAATGCGTGCCCGTCACCTCGGTGCGCTCGGTGCCGGCGAGCCCGGCCGGGTTCCAGAACGACGCCTCGGCGCCCTTGGCGACCGCCGCGTAGGCGCCGCCCATGGCCGAGGCGCGTGCGCCCGCCGGCACCTCGAGGAACGCGAACCCGGGAGGGGCGGCCAGCGCGGGCGATGCGGCGAGGCAGAGGGCGGCGAGCGTGAGGCGTGCGAGGCGAGCGGTCACGAGACGGTCTCCGGACGTGGATGGTTCAAGCGCCCGCGCGACGGGGCCCCAGGGTCCCCGTCGCGCGGCGCGCAACGCACTCTAGCAGGATGCGGGCTCCGGGCTCAGCCGCGGCCGCCCTTGCCGCCACCGCCGCCCTTGCCTCCCCCGCCCCCGTGGCCGCCCCCGCCGCCATGGCCTCCCTTGCCGCCGTCATCCTCGCGGGCGGGCTTCTCCTTGGGCGGAGGTGGCGGCGGATCGGGCTTGCGCGAGGGCTCGCGGCTCGGCTCGGCGCGCGGCGGACGAGAGGGCTCGCTCGGCCGCTCGCGCGGCTCCCAGCGCGGGGCGTCGTCGCGACGGCCGCGGCCCTCGTCCCCCCGGCCGCGCGTGTCGTCGCGGCTGGGGCGCTCGCGGGCGCCATCGTCCACGCGCGGCGCGGGACGCGCCGGCATGCGGTCCTGCCGCTCGCGCACGGTGCCACGGCCGCCCGGTTCCTCGGCGCCCGGCTTGGTGCGGCGGCCGATGGGCAGGCCGGTGCCGTCGCGCCTCGGCGTGGGCGTGTCGAGATAGCCGGGCGGCTTGTAGCGCGGACCACCGGGGCCGCTGGTGGGCTCGCCCCCGCCCCAGCGTCCGCCGCCGGGAGGCACGTAGCCGGGCGGCGGGTCGCTCTTGACGCGGCGCAGCGGGCCGCCCCAGAGGTCGTTCCAGCGGCGGCGATCGTCCCACGAGCTCAGGCGCACGCGGCGGCCGTACCAGTCGCGGTAGCGCGGCGGGCAGTCGGAACGGACGACGTAGTAGTAGTAGGGCACGTAGGTCGTCCACCCGCACGGACCCCAGCACCACGACCAGTTCACCCGCAGGTCGAACACGCTGCAGGTGGTGTGATAGGGATCGAAGCCATCCCACCACTGCCAGCGGCTGCCCGAGTGGCAGTCGTAGCAGACGTAGCGCGGGTAGCGGACCTGGCGGTGGACGTAGTAGGTCGCGTACGAGCTGGCGAAGTCGTCGGTGTCGGACGGACGGCCGAGCACGCGGCGGCGGATGCGCTCCATGCCCACGTAAGGATCGCCGACCATGCGGCCGTCCTCGTCGAATCCCGTCAGGTCCTCGTCGCGGTCGCGGTCGCCGGCCTCGTCGGCGTAGCCGATGCTCTCGGCCTGCGGGTCGTAGGGGCGCAGGTACCACGGCAGGTCGCGGAACGGCTCGCGCGAGGCGATGGCGACGAGGAAGCCCTGCCCGGTGGCGCGCTCGACCACCAGTTCGGTGCGCGAGCCCTCGGGCGGCAGGCGCAGCGTGGTGCGCCCCTCCACGAAGCCGCTGGCGCGGCGCCACGGGTAGAGCACCTGGACGCGGCCCTCGGTGTCCACCTCGTACACGAGCAGATGCGCGTCGTCGCTGGCGCGCACCTTGATGGTCATGACGTCGCCCGGCTGGTAGACGGCGTCATCGCCGCGGTCGGTCCACACCTCGACCCCGAGCGGACGCGCGAGCGCCGCGCCCGGCGCCAGCGAGGCGAGGGACAGCAGGAGTGCGGTGATGAGAGCGTGGCGGGGTTTCATGGCGGACTCCTCGTGGCGGATCGTCGCGGAACCGGGCGCCGTTCGGTTCCGGTGCGCCGCCCCCCGGGGATGATACCCCGGAGGGTCGGCGCGCTCTCCTGGCGGCTAGCGGATCCAGACCACCTTGCGGCGCTGGCCCGAGTTCTCGTCGCGCACGCGGCGGGCGGCGAGTTCGGGATTGCCGGGGTCGGTCTGATAGGCCCAGTCGATCACGACCTGGCCCGAGCTGATGCTGGTGACACGGAACTTGGCGTAGTGGTCATCGCGGGTCCAGACGACGTAGCAGTGGCCCGGGATGAGCTCGACGGTGCCGGTGGGCGACCAGCCCGCGCTCGGCGCCCAGTCCACGGCATCGAGGCTCGAGGCGTAGCCGGCGTCCTGGATGTCGGTCAGCCCGTCGGCGGCGAACATCTGCGCCACGCTGCCGTTGTAGCCGTAGAAGATGTCGGTGGACGGGTGGTCGTAGGCGCGGACGCCGTACACGGAGAAGTCGTAACCGGCGAAGTCGGGATCGCTGACGTAGTTGGTGAGCATGCGCCCGAAGCCCGCCGGTCGCGGGGTGTCGAACACGTCCTCGTAGGTGAGGTCGCTCTCGTTGCCGTCGTGGTCCACGGCCGCCACCGCGAAGTAGCGCGTGACGCCGTTGGCGAGCCCGGTGGCCACGAAGCTGGTGCCGGTGGTGGTGCCGATGCGCTCGTAGGG
>CAZMQP010000205.1:0-4898 GCA_964568385.1 uncultured bacterium | reverse complement strand
CGGGCTCGCCGCCGCTGGCCGCGATGGCCTTGGCCAGCGAGTGCAGGTTGCCGGCGCCGTGGTCGAACAGGGCGACTCTCATGCCCCCGCCTCCCACGCGGCCGCCGCCGCCGCATGCCCCGGCAGCCCCTCGGCGCGCGCGAGCCATGCGGTGTCCGCCGCCAGCGCGGCCGCGGCCGCTGGGGTGACGCGCTGCCAGCTCGTCCATCGCACGAAGTCGAGCACCGAGAGTCCCGACCAGGCGCGCGCGGCGCCGCCGGTTGGCAGCACATGGTTGCCTCCGGTCAGGTAGTCGCCGAAGGCGACGCTGCTCGGCGCGCCCACGAACACCGCGCCGCTGCCGCGCACGCGGCCCAGCGCCTCGCTCGCGTCGGCGAGCGCCAGCCACAGATGCTCGGCCGCGAACGCCGTGGCGAACGCCAGCGCCTCGTCACGGCTGGCGGCCGCGAGCACGCCGCCTCGCGCGGCGAGCGCCTGATGCACCACCTCGGCGCGCGGCGCCGCCGCCGCTTCGGCGGCGAGCGCGGCACGCACCCGGGCCGGATCGCCGCCGATCAGCACCGCGAGCGCCCACGCGTCGGGATCGTGCTCCGCCTGTGCCACTAGTTCCCGGGCGACCGCCTCGGGCGGTGCCGAGTCGTCCGCGATCACCAGCACCTCGCTCGGGCCGGCCGGCGCGTCGATCGGCACCAGGCCCGCCACCTGGCGCTTGGCCTCGGCCACCCACGCGTTGCCCGGGCCGACGATGCGGTCCACCGCCGGCACGCTCGCGGTCCCGTGGGCCATCGCCGCGATCGCACCCGCGCCACCGACGGCGAACACCCGCTGCACGCCGGCGAGCGCGGCCGCCGCGAGCACGAGCGGCGACGGTTCGCCGTCCGGCTGAACCGGAGAGCACACCACGACCTCGGCCACACCCGCCACGCGCGCGGGGATCGCGCACATCAGCAGACTGCTCGGATACACCGCCCGGCCGCCCGGGGCGTAGATCCCCACGCGCGCGAGGGCGTCGGGACGCCGGCCCACCGTGACACCGGGTTCCACGTCGGTCACCACCTCGCGGGGCCGCTGCACCTCGTGCGCCGCCTGGAGATTGCGCACCATGCGCTCGAGAGCCGCGCGCAGCCGCGGTTCGAGCGAAGCCAGCGCCGCCTCCCAGCGGGCACGCGGCACCTCGAGCGCGGCGAGGGCGACGCCATCGAGCGCGCGCACCTGCTCGAACAGGGCCTCGTCTCCCCGCGCGCGGACGTCGGCGATGAGCGCGGCCACGTCGCCGGCCCGGGAGTCATCGGCGGCGGCGCGCGTCGTGCGCTGGGCGAGGATCGCCTGCTGGTGGGCCGAGAGCCGGCCCTCGAAACGCAGTGCGCGCGCGCTCATGCCACGAGCCGTTCGATGCGGGTGACCAGGATCCCCTCGCCGCCGAGCGACTTGAGCCCGGCGATGACCGCGTCGAGCCCGGCGGCCGGCACCACGGCGTGCACGGCCACCATGGCGCCGCCGTTGAGCACGTCCACCACCGTGGGGCCCGACAGGCCCGGCACGACTCGCTTGACGTCGCCGAGCCGCGCCCTGGGTACGTTGGCCATGAGATAGCGCTGGCCGCGAGCCGCCACCACGGAGGCCAGCACGTCCTGCAGCCGCATGAGCGCCGCCGCCCGCTCGGCTGCGAGCGGGGCCAGCGGCGCGATCAGGCGGGCGCTGGATTCGAGCAGGGTCGCGACCTCGCGCAGGCCATTGGTGCGAAGCGTCGAGCCCGTGGACGTGAGATCCACGATCAGGTCGGCCACTCCGAGGTGCGGCGCGATCTCGACCGCGCCCGACATGGGAACCAGCTGCACGGCGAGACCGAGGCCGGCGAAAGCGCGTTCGGTGAGGCGTGGGAACGTGGTGGCCACCCGCGTGCCCGCCGCCACGTCGGACAGGGTGCGGACACCGCTGTCCTCGCGCGCGGCCACCACCAGCCGGCACCGTCCGAAGCCGAGGTCCAGGCGGTCGACGAGGTCGCGGCCGGACTCCCGCATCTGGTCGAGCCCGGTGAGCCCCGCGTCGGCCGCGCCGTCGGCCACCAGTTCGGGAATGTCCTGCGCGCGCACGAACAGCGCCTCGTAGTCGTCGCCGAGCCGGGCGCGCAGCGCACGCTCTCCCGCCGCGCGAAGCGGCAGACCGGCGTCGGCCAGCAGTTCTCGGCTGTCCTCGTGGAGCCGCCCCTTGTTGGGCAGCGCGATCCTCAGCATGACCAGTGTCCTCTCGGGTGCGGCCCGGGGGGGAAACGAAAAGGGCCCGTCGCGAATGCGACGGGCCTCGGAGCGGCGCTGCGGATGTCGGGTGAGTCGGACTCAGCCGGTCATGCGCGCGCGACCCCGGCCCGTCGGGCCGTGGTGGCGATGCACATGATGGCGGAGGGAAGTGCTCACGGAGGGGATTGATAGACCGCGCGCCGTGCTTGAGTCAAGTCGGGGGCTCACCGGACGACCACCACCCTCGCGGCCGCGCGCTGCGTTCCCTGGGCGGCCCGCACCATGTACAGCCCAGGCGACAGCGCCGACGACGGCAGTACCGCGTCCTGCGTCCCCACCTCCGGGCGTTCGACCAACGCGCGCGCCCGCTCACGCCCCTGCACGTCATACACCCTCAACTGCACCGCCTCGCGCGACGCCGAGGTGAGCCGCATCACGATCCGCTCACCCGTGACGGCATGCCCCAGCGAGCGGATCGCGAACTCCGCGCCGCCTGCTCGTGCCACCCACACGAGCCCGGCACTGCGCCGCTCGCCCGCCTCGCTCCATGCCAGCCGGTACGCGCGCCGCTCCCCTTCAGCCAGTCCGGCCTCGCGGAATGTCACGCGGTCGCCGCCCTCCACCGCTGCGGCGCCCGCCCGCTCCCACGCCACCCCGTCTCGGCTGCGCTCGACCTCGAGCGTCGCCGCCGGCGGATCGACGACCCACCAGGTGAGCGTCGCGACGTCGCCTGCGACCTCCGCCGACACCACACTCGCCTGCGTCGGCACCGGCCCGTCGACGCCCAGCTTGAAGAGGCGAATGCCGCCGATCGGGCTCAGTGGATAGCTGAACGCGAAGCAGACGTAGAGCGACCCGTCACTTCCAATGGTGCTCGATCCGCCGCCGACCGTTCGAGAGACCTCACGACCCGCGGGCTCCCAACCTGGAGCCCACGACAGGTCCGGCAAGAGCAACCCACCTCGGAAGTGATCCCCGGCTGCGTCCCTGGCCCCATAAGTCAGGAACAGACCGAGCGGCGAAGGCTGCACGACGCCCACTCCCAAGGTGTCGGAAGTCCCCACGGATCGGTTCAGAACCTTGCCGGAATCGGGCCATGGACCGTTGCCGGTGCCGGCCGTCCCGATCAGGCTCAGCATGCGCTGATCCTCGAAGATGAAGGAGGGCAGGATGCGCCGACGAACCCATGAGACATAGGTACCCCGGTCCGATGGCGTGAGCCTATGGAAGAGGTCGAACGGGCCATTGTTCTGGACGCTCAGCGTGATGGCAGCAGGTGGCCAGCCCGCTCTCGGCATGCCGCTGACGTCGAACGCAAGCAGTCCGCTGGGATCGATTGCAACCACGAAGCCCGCGGAGTCCGCAACCGCAGCGTAGCCTGGTGGCGTCGAGCTGCCGGCATCGAGCAATGCCAGGTCACGGCCCTCGAGTGGCCAATCGGGATCGAGCGACCCGTCGAACGCGACCCGGGCACCGAACAATCGGGCATCGACGCCGGTCCGCGTGTCCCGCCAGAGCACGATCACGCCACCCGCTCGATCCGGGAGTAGACGGGCCCCGGACTGGGTCTGCGGTTGATCGCAGAGGACCACGCCGTGGGCTGGCCATCCCGGGGCCGTCTGACCGAGTGAGTCGACGCGGGTGAGCAGGATGCCCCCCTGCGAACCGGAACCGGGTGGGCCAACCCATCCGCCGGCGATGAAGTAGCCGCCATCACCCGCCACCATGACATCCCCCAAGCTCCGCGGATCGAAGGGAGGCAGCGCACGGCCGCCCTCGGGGAACTGCGGATGGCGCGTGCCGTCCGCAAGGAATCGATGCATGTGGACACGGTAGAAGGTGCCCAGGCTGTCCTGCCCCTCGCCCCCCCAGAAGAGAGCGACTCCGCCTTCGCCGTCGGGTCGGATCGCGAGTGGGAACACCTCGCCTCCGGGCAGGCTGGCGCGAATGCCATCCATCGGCCAGGTCCCCGAGGGCCTTCCGTCCGCACCGAAGCGTGTGATGTACGCCTGCGCGAGTGCCGGGGGCGCGCCGGGGCGAGAGTCCCTCCAGGCCACATACACACCACCCTCGAGGTCCGGGACCACGACCGAGCCCGTCTGCGCTCCGGGCGCGATGGTGAGGATCACTCCGGAGTCGGACCAGGCGCTCTCGGACAGGGCGGCGGTCGCAGACAGCCCCGATAGGAGAAGTGATGCCGTGAGGGGCGCTACAAGTGAACCGCAAATCATGACGTGGGAGGAGTGAAGGCGACGCCCTGCAGGTATCGCCATGTGGTGCCATCGAAGTACTCGATGCGATTCGTCGTGGCGTTGTAGAACATGGAGCCCGGCACTCTGGAATCGGGGCTGTCGTACAGGAACGTACGATCCTCGGTCTCCTGCCAGGCCAGGCGCGCGAAGGAGCGATACTGGAACACGCGCAGTGCCGAGCTGATCTGGATCTCGTCGAGAGGCGTGGCATTGTTCGGATCCACGATCGAGATGTTCACCGCAAGCCGGCTCGGCCCGGCGGCCGACACTGCGGCTCCCCCGATGAGCGTCAGGTCCGGGTAGGAGTAGTCGGCGGAGAGATTCGGATTCCCGCCGGGCTTGAGCACTCGGGTGAACACCACATCATCCCGCGACTGGCCCGCCTGGGCCGCGTTGGGCGCCCGCGTCT
>CAZMQP010000204.1:2902-4938 GCA_964568385.1 uncultured bacterium | reverse complement strand
TCCAGGTGCAGCAGCTCGAAGGGCAGTGTCGCGAGCGCGCCGTCGGGCGACAGCACCCAGCGCTCCTTGTGGCGCAGCACCTCGGCGAGGGGCTCGAGCAGCCTCCGACCGAGCATGCCGGCGACCTCGGACTCGTCGCTCACGGCGGAGGCACCCTCGGGCGCGGCCTGGGCGGAGTCGAGCAGGTGGTAGGCTCCGTCGTGCGTTCGCCAGGCCCGGCGGCCTTCATCGGCGAGCGCGGCGCGCAGCCCGCGCGGGTTGCCGGCGGCCAGGCGCACCAGCGCCACCGCATCGGCGAGCCGGGGCAGGCGCCCGAGATCGACCAAGCGCGGCTTTCCGCCGGCATCCACCACCCATGCGGCGACGCCTTCCTCGCCGTGGATGAGGTAGCTCACCGCAACCTCGTCGCGGCCGACGAGGCCGGGAAGATCGCCGGCTTCGATCAGCCGCGGCGTCCCGAGCTGCGCATAACGCGGGTACTCGGCGCGCAGGCGAAGCTCCAGCGCCTCGTACGTGCGGACGAGCGCGTTTCGAGCCGCATCGAACGCGAGGCGCGCTTCGGCCGAGCGTGCCTGGGCGATCAGCTGGTCGTGCGCGGCCACCTGCCGGCCCAGGTCGTCGAGCGCGGCCTGCTGCTCCTCCGGCAGCAGGCCGGAGCGCCCCGCGCGCTGCGCGGTCATGCTCTCGAGCAGGGTGCGCGCCTTGCCGAGCTCGGCGAGCCGGAAGCCCTGGGCGGCATCGCCCGTGACGCCGTGCGCCACGCTGAGCTGCCGGTAGGTCCGGGCGTAGTCACGAAAGATGCTGCGCCGGTTTGCCGCGCCGAGGCCGGGCTGGCTGCGCTGGGCTTCGGCCCCCTCGACGAACCGGGCGGCCAGCGCGGCCGCCTCTCGCGGTCGCCCTTCGAGCGCGTAGATGCCCACCAGCCGGCCGATTGTCTCCAGCGTCGTCGGGTGTTGCGCGCCCAGCACCTGCGTGCGCAGCGCGACCACCTCCTCGAGGCGTTCGGCCGCCTCGCGCCGGCGGCCCAGTGCCGAGTAGCCGACCGCGACATTGGTCATGCTCACCAGCGTGTCCGGATGCCGCGGGCCGCGCGCCTCGCGGCGCAACTCGAGCACCCGCTCGTTCAGCGCCAGGCCGTCGGCGGTGCGGCCGGCGCGGTAGTAGGCAAAGGCCAGGTTGCTCATGGCCATCATCGTCTCGGGATGCGTCTCGCCCTGGGTCTCGCGCCGTGCCTTCAGCGTGCGCTCGTCGATCGCCAGCGCCTCGGCGATGCGTCCGGCCGCGAGGTAGGTCCGCCCGAGGTTGCTCATCGAGTTGAGCGTGTTCGGGTGATGCGGGCCGAGGACCTCGCTGCGCAGCCGGACTGCCTTCTCGACCAGCGCGGTCTCCTCCTCGGTGCGGCGCAGCTCGCGGTAGACCGCACCGAGGTTGTTCATCGAGGTCAGCGTCAGCGGATGCCGCTCGCCGAGGATCTCCGTGCGCAGACGCAGCACCCGCTCGTTGAGCGCCAGCGACTCGGCGTAGCGGCCGAGCGCGAACTGCGCGCTGGCGAGATTGTTCATGTACGAGAGCGTGGCCGGATGGCGCTCGCCGCGCAGCTCCTGGCTGATGGCCAGTGCCTTGGCATCCAACGCCGCCTGCTCGGCGTAGCGGCCGAGCGAACGGTAGTCGCGCGCCAGGTTGCTCATCGACGCCGCCGTCTCGACGTGGCGCTCGCCCAGGAGGGCCTGCCGCGCCTTGAGTTCGCGCTCGTTGAGTGCGAGAGAGAGGTCGACGCGTCCGAGATCGCGCTCCGCGATGGCCAAGTTGCCGATCGCGACGCCGGTGGCCGGGTGGGTCTCGCCGTGCAACTCGATGCTGAGCTGCGTCGCCGCCGCCGCCATGTCGCGGGCTTCGCCGAGCCGGCCACGGGCGCTGAGCGCCTGCGCGTGAAAGACCATGGCGCGCACCGTCTGCGGGTGCCGCTCGCCCAGCGACTTCGTGGCCTGTGCATGGGCGGCCTGGATCTGCGCCAGCGCCTCGGCCGCGCGCCCGAG
>CAZMQP010000204.1:0-2892 GCA_964568385.1 uncultured bacterium | reverse complement strand
CGCCAGCAGGATGCGCACGCGGGTGATGCGCACGTCCAGCGTGTCGGCGTCCGCCTCGCCGAGCTGCGCCACGCGCTGGGCGAGCACGCGCTCGGCCGTGGCCAGCGCCTGGGTGTGCTGTCCCGCCTCGAGCTGGGCCTGGGCGAGCCAGTTCAGCGCCGCCAGCGTGCGGGGCGCCTGCGGACCGGACTCCGACTCGGCCGTTCCGGCGGCGGCCTGGAACTGCCGCACCGCCTCGGCATGGTCGCCGCGCGACATCGCGCGCCGGCCGGCCTCGACGAGATCCTCGGCCGCGGTGGTGGATGGGGTGCTAGACGGAGTGTTTGAGGGAGTGGTTGACGGAGTGGTGGCCGCAGCCGGCCACGCGACGAGCAAAGCCGCCGACACGACGGCACCGCAGACGACGGCGACGATGGCGCGAATCCGCTGCATGCGACGCACCCCTCGGCAACAATCCCAGCCGGCCCCGTGCCGGCAAGACCCGCTGCACTCACCCGACGCGCGGGGCCACCGAACGTTCATACGGAAACCGAAGGCCGGACCGGACATCCGGTGCCGCCCGACCGCGGTGCCCGGTTGGAAGGGGGACGGGGCTGACGTCGAGCGGAAGGTTAGTGCCGTTGGGTCGCGGACGGCAAGTCCCGGGGCAACGAGCGCGTCGTTGCAGCGGTTGCCGTGGACGATGGGCACGCGGCGGTCGTCCGAGCCCATCGCGAGGAGCACCGGAACCTTGACGCGATCCGCATGGCGCGCCGCCCTGCTTGGCAATCGCCATTGTCGGCCACAATGTCCGGATGCTCGCCGACGCGATCCTCCTCGTTCACGCCGCCTTCGTCCTCTTCGTGGTCGGCGGGCTCCTCGCCATCTGGGCGGGCCTCGCGGCGAACAGGCCCTGGGCGCGTCACCGGGGCTTTCGGCTGGCCCACCTCGCGGCTATCGCCTTCGTGGCGGCGGAGAGTCTCGCCGGCATCGCCTGCCCGCTCACGGTGTGGGAGGACGCGCTGCGCGGCCGCGACCCGGGCGCCCAGAGCTTCGTGGGCCGCGCCGTGCGGTCGGCGCTCTACTGGGACCTGCCGGAGGCCGTCTTCACCGCGGCCTACGTCGCGTTCGCGATGCTGGTGGCGTGGACGTGGTGGCGCTGGCCGCCGCGGCGATAGCCGTCCCTCAGCCCTTGCCCAGCACGAGGTTCACCGCCGCGACGAGGGCGCTCACCTTGAAGGGCTTGCTCACGTACCCGTCGGCGCCGGCGATGAGGCCCGCCTTCACGTCCGCGACCGTGGCCTTGCCGGTCATCAGGATCACCGGCAGGCGCGCGTACTTCGGGTGCGTGCGCAGGCGGCCGAGGATCTGCAGCCCGTCCGCGTCCGGCAGCATGATGTCGAGGAGCATGAGGTCCGGCAGCAGAGGCTTGTTCACCTCGGCGTTGATCTCGGCGCGGTTCTTCGCGGTCCTCACGTCGAAGCCGGCCTTGCCGAAGATGTCGACGAGCAGGCTCGCGAGATCCGGGTCGTCCTCGACCACCAGCAGGGTGTGGCGCTCGCCGTCGCGCGGCGGCACCTTCGCCGCGGCGCGCCGCGCGATCGCGACGTAGTAGCCGTTCGAGCGCAGGTGCGCGCCGCCGACGCTCGCCTCCTCGCTCGCCTTTTCGATCTGCTTCGCCGTCGGGGCGGGAATGGGCTTCGCCAGGGTCTTGGTGAAGTCGAGTTCGTCGTCCTTGCTCATGGGGCGGCCCCCTTCTTCTGTCCGATGCGGCTCTCCTCGCCGCGCAGGAGCTTGCGGATGTTCGCCTCGTGCCGCCAGGCGAGCACCGCGCTCATCGCGAGGCTCGCCACGAAGATCGGCCCCGGGCCGGCGAAACCGTAGACCGCGGCCGGCGCGGCCGCCGAGGCCACGAGCGCGCCGAGGGAAGAATACCGCGTCGCCACGACCACCAGCAGCCAGATGCCGAGGGTCGCGAGCCCCACGCGCCAGTCGAGCGCGAAGAGCACGCCCGCGGCCGTCGCCACGCCCTTGCCGCCCTGGAAGCGCAGCCACACGGAAAAGACGTGGCCGAGGAAGACGGCGAGCGCCACGACCGCCACGATCTCGACGGCGAGGCCCATCTTCATGGCGCCCCACACCGCGACCCATCCCTTCGCGGCGTCGCCCACGAGGGTGAGCAGCGCGGCGACCTTGCTGCCGGAGCGAAGGACGTTGGTCGTGCCCGGGTTTCCCGATCCGTAGGAACGCGGGTCCGGCAGGCCCATGGCGCGACTCACGACCACCGCGAAGGGAATCGAGCCCACCAGATACGCGACGATGGCGGCGAGGACCGAGGTCATGGCCATACTCTACAATACGCCACCCCCCGAACCCTCCCGCCGCGACGTCGTTCCCCATGGACCACATCTTCATCCGTGAATTCCGCGTGGACGCCTGGGTGGGCATCTACGAGTGGGAGAAGCTCAAGCCCCAGACGATTGAGCTGGACCTGGAGATCGGCGTGCCCGGGCCGGAGGCGGGCCGCACCGACGACATCGCGCACACGGTCCACTATGGCCACGTCGTCGAGCGCGTGCGCGCGGAGCTCGCCGGCCGGCACTTCGGCCTCCTGGAGGCGCTCGCGGAGCACGTCGCGGGCCTCGTCACCGGCGAATTCAAGGCGCCCTGGGTGCGGCTCTCGGTCACGAAGCTGGGGCACGTGCGCGGCGTGCGCAAGGTGGGCGTGACGATCGAGCGGCACCGGAAGGCCTGAAGACCCCATGCTCAAGTGGGCCCTCGTGATCGTCGTGGCTGTGGTGGTGCTCTCGTTCTTCGCGCCGCAGCTCGGCCGCCTGGGCCTGGGCCGGCTGCCGGGCGACATCACCGTGAAGTTCCGCGGGCGGCTCGTCTACCTGCCCATCACCTCGACGG
>CAZMQP010000203.1:0-4939 GCA_964568385.1 uncultured bacterium | reverse complement strand
CTTGTCGGAGTACTCCTTGAACACCTTGTCGCGCTCCGCCTCGCGCACGCGCTGGATGAGCACCTGCTTGGCCGTCTGGATCGCGTTGCGGCCGAACTCCGCGATGGGCAGCGGGATGCGGATGACGTCGCCCACCTGGGCATCGGCCTTGTGCGGACGGGCCATCTCGACGGTCCACTGGAACGCGGGGTCCTCGACCGTCTCGACCACGGTGTGGCGCAGGGCGCACTCGAGCCGGCCGGCGCCCGGGTCGAAGTGCACCTCGACGTCGGCCGTCGGCCCGTGCTTGCGGCGGACCGCACTCGCCAGTCCCTGCTCGAGCGTCTCGATCAGCATCTGCCGGTCGACGCTCTTCTCGCGCGTGATGGCGCTCAGCGCATCCAGGATCTCGTTGCTCATCGGGCCCCTCCTCGTGGCCGATCCGCCTTCGGGGGGCGCGCCGCCTTGTCGCGGCGCAGCGCCTCCAGGGGATCCACCACCAGCCGGACCGAGCGGAGCTCGGCCCAATCGAACCAAAGTTCGTCGCCTTCGTCGGTACGCACGCCGGCACGGCCGCCGTCGTCGGGCCCGAGCAGGGCGCCTTCGAAGCGCCGCCGACCGTCCCTCATCTCGTGAGTCTGGACCGACACGCGGGACCCGGAGAATCGCTGGACGTGCTCGGGGGTGCGGATCGGACGCTCGAGCCCCGGCGAGCTCACCTCGAGGAGGTAGCGGCCCGGGATCGTCTGATTCATGTCCAGCGCGTCGGACAGGCGCCGGCTGAACCGGGCGCAGTCCTGCAGCGACACACCGCCCTGCCGGTCGAGGAACACTCGGATGACCCGGGTGTTCCCCTGTGACGCCTGTTCGACGTCGACCACCTCGTACCCGTCGTCCTCGGCAAGAGGCCCGGCGAGTTGGCGAACTTCTTCTCGGACTTCCACTTTCGGCTGCTCCCACAAAGACGGAAAAGGAGTGGTCGCACCTGCCCCACTCCTACCGAGCAACCTAGCTGAAAGGACCGCCTCGGGCAAGGCAGGGCAGCCTGACACACGGGGCTGACTCAGCCTCCTCCAGGCGGCCCGGCTGAGCCGCCCGTCTGCCCTCAGCGGGTCACGATCACCCTCGTCGAGCGGCTCTCGCCGAGCGCGGAGGCCCGCACCAGGTAGATGCCGGGCGCTGCCGACTCGCTGGCGGCCGGCCACTGCCAGTCGTGCCTGCCTGCCGGCAGGTCGCCGCGGTGCAGTCGTGCCACGCGCTGGCCGGCGATGTCGTAGACCTCCACCTCCACATGCCCCTCGCGTGGCAGGCTGAGCGCCAGGCGCGTGCGCCCCACCGTCGGGTTCGGAGTCGGGGGCTCCCAGGCCAGCGCCAGGGTCCTCTGCGGCAGCGTCACCGCGACCGGCGCCTCGTGCAGCAGGCGGCCATCGGCATAGCGCAGTGCCAGCCGATAGCGGTACGTCGCGCCCGGCTCCCCACTGCCGTCCACCACCGCATGCTCGCCCTCTCGTGTCGGGTCGCCCGACTGAGCCGCGATGCGGGCGAACAACTCGCTCTCGGCATCGGCGCGTTCCACCTCCACGTCGAGCAGGCCGCGCGCATCGTGCAGCCGCCACGTCACGCGCGCGCCCATCGCCGAGGCCTCGGCCCCGAACCTCGCCACCGCCGTCGAGACGAGCCCGCCCACCTGCATCCGCGTGCCCCAGAGGTCCGAGCCCTTCACCGGCGGCACGAACACCGGGTTCCGTCGGTCGGACCAGAACGCGTGCACCCACTCGCCGCTCGCCGCCAGCGCGTTGCGCTCGCCATGGAACTGGGCGAGCAGTGGCGCCCCCGGCTCCCGGCGGATGGTGGACTGCGAGCTCAGGCGATACCCCGCCGAGAACGTCTGGCCCGCATCGAGCGAGTACGCCCAGTACTGGTCGGTCACCGTGCCGCAGAGCGCCTCAGCCCGCCGGTCCAGCCACGTCACATGCACGCGCCCCGTGGCATCCAGCGCGATCTCGGGATGCGACTCATCGTAGTAGTGCGGCGCATCTCCCACTCGCACCTTGCTCCCCCACGTCTGGCCGCGGTCGCCGGAAGAGAGCAGCACCACGTCACGCTGATCCCGCGAAGCCGAGGCCGGGCTCACCTGCCAGTCACGCAGCGAGATCGTGTAGTTGGACGAGAACGGCCCATGCCCGCCGACGATGAAGTAGTAGCGCCCGGTGCTCGGCAGCGTGAACAGCATGGGCCGCATGGCATACACCGGCGGATCGCCCGGGACCTGCGTTTGCACCGTGTTGGTGCGCGCGATCTCGGCCACGTCGCCGCCGGGGGTGCGGCAGTACATCACCTGCAGCTTGGTCTCCACGTAGCCCGGGCTCGGGTCGAGGCTCACACGCCCCGAGACCCACACCGTCTGGCCTGCCACGCCATCGAACCCCCACACATCGGCGGTTCCCCCTTCGTCGGAGCTCAGGGTGAACCCGTACAGGTCGTGTCCGATGGGCGCGATGGTCGCCGTCTCGAACGTCGAATTGGGGAAACCCTCCACACTATTCCCCGTGTGCGGCCCGCGCGTGCCCGCGGCATGGTCGGTCCACGCCATGTACACGCGCCCGCGGTTCGAACCTGGGCCCGTGTCCACGATCAAGCGCGGCACGTCGGGCACGCCCATGTCCTGCGAGTACACCGGGTGTGGCGCGGTCGAGGGCCTCAGCCACGCGTACATACCGGCGTTACGGTTGTCGAGGAACTCGCCCACCGCCTGCTCGGCCCCGAACGAGAGGCCGCCGTCGTCGGAACGGCGCAGCCGGACGCGCTCGCCGATCGCGTCCACCCAGGCCAGGTAGACCTCGCCATTCGGGCCGACGGCGACACGCGAGCGGTCGCAGCCCTCGGCCGACATCTGGAGCGGCGCCCCCCACGTGTCCCCCCCGTCGGCCGAACGCCGGTAGTAGATCCGACTCGGCGAGGCGAGGCCGGAGGTGATGTCGTCGAAGTGCGTGTAGGTCACGTGCACGACACCGGTGGCCCGGTCGCAGGCGATGTCGGGGTACACGATCGACGTGTGCCCTACGGGCAGCACGAGGTTGCGCACCCAGACCACAGCACCGCTCGAGAGGTCCGCGGTCTCGATCCGGAGCTGTTGGAACTGGAACGTGATCGGCTGCACCGAGAGGTAGTGGAACCTCCCTGACCCGGCGGCGGCGAGCGCGGGGGCCGCGAGTCTGGACATCGTCGGAGTCCTCACCAGGGCCACGGCTGGTGCCCATGTCATCCCGCCGTCAAAGGTGGCGGAGTAGTGTGCACGGCCGGTCGAGATGGTTCCAGATTCGCCCTCCTTCCAGAGCATCAGACCTCGCGCTCCGTCCGTGGCCAGCGCCGGATCACTCTCATGCTCGGAGGAGGTGCTGATGGTGGTGAGCGGGAGATGGAAATCAGGCTCGATGACCGGAGCACCCCACACCGGCCGCATCCCACCAGCCGCATGCAAGCCCGAGACGATGAGACAGGCGACCAGGCCCCGCTGCGCCGAGCCAGAGACACGCCCTCGGCGCCTCGTCGCGCCCGCCGCGGACCGCCTCATGGCAGCACCACCAGCTTGCGCTCGACGACGCCGGAGCCGGCGCTTCGCAACCGGTAGAGGTAGACGCCGGCACGCACCAGCGAGCCATGGCGGTCCCGCTGGTCCCACTCGACCCGGTGACTCCCCGCCAGCCGCCAGCCGCTGCTCAGCGTACGCAAGCGCCGGCCTCCGGCATCGAACACCTCGAGCGTCACCGACTCGCCCCGCGGCAGGTCGAACGCGATCGTGGTGCGTCTCGAGAACGGGTTGGGCTGGTTCTGGTGGAGTGCGTACTTCAGAGGTACGGAGGCGGCTCCAGCGCCTCGAGCCGCGAGCATGCCCGACCCCGTCGCGCCCAGGCGTGCCGCGGCCGAGAGGAACCACGTGCGCGTGAGCCCGTGTTGAGGTGGAGGCGCCGCGAACGTCGCATGCGCCGCAGCACCCGAGGCGAGCGTCGCCGAGGAGCTGTCGACCGCGGAGAGAAGTTCGCTCACGTCCTCCCCCGAAGGACCCGTGGCCCCGGCCATGGAGAGCACCGATGCCGAGGCAGCCGACGCCTCGGTGAAACGCTCCAGACGCTCGATGGTCACATCCTCCAGTGCGTGCAGCCGCACCCGGTTCGTACCGACCAGGACCGCCACGGGCTCCGCCACTCGCCGAGGCACCAGCCGGGATTGAGTGACCCAGTCCTCGCCGCTCGGCACCTGCACCAGCACGCCATTGCGCTGGCCGCGAACCTCCTCCGTGGACCTCGCGATCGAGGCCAGCAGGGTCGTCGAGGCGCCGAGGTCGACGTCCAGCGACTGGCCGGTCTCGAGCAGGATCCCGCCCTCGAGTCGGGCGACGACCCGGCCCTCCAGGTGGAGGGAGTCCACGGGTGCAGCCACACCCGTCACGAACCCGCCCCCGCTCCGCACCGCCTCGCGGGCGCCGTCGTGATCGAGCACGAGCAGCCGCAGGTGGTCGAGCTGCATCGCCGATCGACTGGAGGCCGCCACCCAGATGCGGGCCGCCTCGGAGCCCTCACTCGGGTCGAACCCGAGTCGGACCACATCCTGCAGATCCACGCCCCTCACGGGCCGCGGGAACAAGGAGGTCGCGTTCTGGAGCTGTGTCGTGGGCCGCCCGTTCGGCAGGCGTGTGGACGCCGTGGCAATCCGCATGCTGGAACCGCCGCCGCCGCCGCCGCCGCCGCTGCCACCGCCCTCGAAGCACTCGGTATAGGAGTCCTGCTCCACGACGACCGTGAACTGGTTGCTCATCACCGACCAATTGCCGTTGTCGTCCAGCGTCTTCATGCGGAAGTAGTAAGTGCCGGGGCTGGGCGGCGAGAACGATTTGGCGTGCGAGATCCCGGGCGCAGGCGCCGATGGGTCGGCGAACGGGACGGCGGAGGCGTCGGCCCAG
>CAZMQP010000202.1:3278-4944 GCA_964568385.1 uncultured bacterium | reverse complement strand
AGGCTCAGCGGCGGCACGCCCACGGCGCTCTCGCGGCCCTCCATCCCGGGCAGCGTCTGGTTGGTGAGGCCGCCGTCGGGCTGGACCAGCATCGCCAGCAGCTTCACCGTGCCGCCCGGACCCGCCAGGCCGAGGTCGGCCCACGGAATGGCGAGGCGGAAGCCGTCGGTGGCGCTCGCGGCGCCGGCCGCCGAGAGCGGGGTGATGCCGGCCCGATTGCCGCCCGAGTAGCCGATCGAGAGCGCGTTGGGGTTGGTGCCGCCGCTCGCCGGGCCCACGGTGCCCACCGCGCGCGAGCCCAGGTAGCGATGCGTGCCGCCACCGGCATCGGCGAGCGTGTACCAGTCGGCGTAGAGCACGCCCTGGTAGGGATTCAGGAACAGCAGCTTCTCCGGCACGAAGCCCTCGTCCATCTGCAGCCCCTCGAGCCCGCTCACGCCGTAGGGCGGCACCGGGAAGATGCCGGTGGCGAGCGTGGACTGCCCGCCCGCGACCGCGTCGAACAGCAGCGCCAGCCCGCCGGCGCCCTCGGCCAGGTTGCCCGTGATGCCCACCTCGAGGGCTGCGGCCCGCTCGCGCAGGAACATCTGGTCGAGTTCGAACGTGTGGTCGGCGGTGAGCGCGCGCGAGTCCTGCAGCACGCTGAAGTCGGCGTCGGTATACTCGTTCTTCATGTCGGGCGTGGCCAGGCGCACGCGCAGCACGCGGTAGCCGTAGCCGGGCACGGAGAGCGTGTAGGCCGCGCGATTGGCGATGGTGAGCGCGGCGAGCGAGGCGCCGCTCACCACGTCGGTCACCGGGCTCGAGCCGTTCGGCAGGTCGAACGCCGACAGATCGAGGCTCGTGTTCGCCGTCGTGGCATTCAGCCGGATCGCCACCAACAACGTCTCGGTGGGCGCGATCTTCACGAAGCTCCACACCGCGCTGCTCGTGGCGGGCACGTTGGCGAAGTGGCCCGATCGCAGCCCGGGGTGGGCGTGACGCAGCGCCGAGAGCGCGCGGTAGTGCTCGAGCAGCGAGCCCGGCACGCCGCTCTGCTCCTGCACGGAGCGCCCGTCGTTGTTCTGCGACACGCGGCCGCTGTAGGCGGCCGAGTTGAGCACGTGGTAGTTGCTCATCGGCGGCCCGGCGACGGCGTTCCACTTGAACGGCTCGCGGAACGGGATGTCGGCGGCATCGCCGGGGTAGTCGGTGCGCTTGGCGCCGCGCATGCCGAGTTCGTCGCCGAAGTAGAGGACCGGCGGCAGCGGCTGCAGGAACTGCACCGCCGCCGCCACGCGCAGGCGCCCGGGCACGTCGCCGAGCGAGGTGGCCAGCCGGTCCACGTCATGGTCGCCCAGCGTGGTCAGGAACAGCCGATTCTCCGGCAGCGCGCTCATCGTGCTCGCCATGGAGCCCGCCAGCGTCGCGGCGCTGGCGCTGTTGATGCCGCTGCGGGCGGCGAACTCGAACGGCTTGGTGAACGCGGCGTCGAAGGGCCCCAGCAGGTCGGCGCCGGTCGAGCCCCAGTCGGCCTGCTCGGCGAACGTGAACACGTCGGGGTTCACCGCCTGCAGCGCGGTCTTCCAGGCCTGCCACCACGCGAGGTCGAATCCCCACGGGCTCTCGACCGGGTGGTAGGCCGAGACGTGGTCGAGCCGGAAGCCGTCCACGCCGTCGGAGGGGT
>CAZMQP010000202.1:0-3268 GCA_964568385.1 uncultured bacterium | reverse complement strand
TCGCCGTTGGGGTCGAGCCAGCCGATCGCCCAGTCGGTGACGCGCTCGGTGACGACCGGATTCCGCAGGTCCCAATGGATGAAGCCCACCGTGGCGCCGTTCCAGGTGGTGTAGGGGCAGCAGCCGACGTACTCGGTGTTGAGGGCGTTGGTGAACGCATACCAGTTGTCGTAGGGCGAGAGCGGGTTGGCGTAGGCGCTCTGGAACTGCGGCGTCGCCTGCGAGCTGCCGTAGACCACGAAGTCGAGGAACACCTTGATGCTCTCGGCGTGGGCCGCCTGCACGAAGCTCCAGAAGGCGGCGCGGCTGCCGAACTGGGCGCGCAGCGAGTCGGCGTCGCCATGCTGGTAGCCGTGGTAGGCCGCCGAGGGGAACACGGGCGTCATCCACACCGCGGTCACCCCGAGCGTCTTCAGGTAGGGCAGCGCCGCGGTCATGCCCCCGAAATCCCCGAAACGCGAGGGATCGCCGTCCGAATCGCGCCAGGCGATGGGCATGTACATGTAGAAGACGTCGTCCGCCACGGGGCGGAACCGGGGCGCGGCCGGGGCCGGGGCGGCCCCCGCCAGCAGGGCGGCCAGGGCGAGCAGGATGGGGGTGTTTCGCAAGATGGGCCTGGACATGGCACTCTCTCGGGCTGTATGGGCAGGCGTCTGAGTGCGCATGAGTGTGAACCCATCGCGCGCCGGCGTCGAATGCCCGCCCGTTTTCGTCCCGCGGCACGCCCCGGGCCCCTCGTTCCCGATGGATGTGAGATCCATGAGCACCCAGACCCATGTCATCTTCGGCGCCGGCCAGATCGGCACGCCGCTCGCCCTGCTGCTGCAGTCGCAGGGGCACCATGTCCGCCTCGTGCGCCGCCGCGGCGCCGCCCCCGCCGGCATCGACCTGCAGCTGGGCGACGCCCGCGACGCCGCCTTCGCGCTGCGGGCCGCCCATGGCGCGCACGTCGTGTACCACTGCATGAACCCGGGCTACTCGGCCCGCGCGTGGTCGCGCGACCTGCCGCGCCTGATGCACGGCATCATGGACGCCGCCGCCCACGAGGGCGCCCGGCTGGTGGTGCTCGACAACCTCTACATGCTCGGCGCCCCGCGCACCCGCCCGTTCCACGAGGACTCGCCGCTCACGCCCTGCAGCGTCAAGGGCGAGATCCGCGCCCACGTCAGCGAGACGCTCCAGGACGCCATGCGCCGCGGCGCCCTGCGCGCCTGCATCGGCCGCGCCAGCGACTTCTACGGTCCCGGCGGCCGGCTGACGCACTTCGGCGACTCGTTCTGGCCCGGCGTGCTCAAGGGCGGCCCGGGCGGCGTGGTGTTCAACCCCGACCACGAGCACACCTACCACTACACGCTCGACGTGGTGCGGGCGCTGATGCTGCTGGGCACCGCCAACGACGAGGTCGAGGGCCGCGTCTGGATGCTGCCATGCGCCGAGGCCGAGACCACGCGGGCGCTGATCGGCCGCTTCGGCCGCGTGCTCGGACGCGACCTCGAGACCCAGCGCATGGCGGACTGGATGCAGTCGGCGCTGGGCGTCGTCATGCCCGTCCTGCGCGAGCTGCGCGAGATGAACTACCAGTGGGAGGCGCCGTTCCGCGTGGACGACCGCCAGTTCCGCGCGCGCTTCTCGTTCACGCCCACCTCGCTCGCGGCCGGGGCCGAGGCCACGGTGGACTGGGCCAAGGCGCACTACGGCAAGGCGCGCTGAGGCTGCCGTTCAGCGGCGGCTGGCCGCTCCCTGCTCGAGCACGGTCAGCTCGTCGAACTGCTCGCGGCGGACGTACAGGTGCAGGCCGATCGGGATCAGCCCGGCGTCGCCGAACAGCTTGCGGTAGTGGGCGGGCGAGCGGTCCTGGAACTCGGCGTGATCACCGTCGATGAGGTCGGCGTTGGTGAACGCCTCGATGAACGCCACCCCCTGCAGGCGCGCCGCGATGGCGCGCAGGCCGTCGCGCGCCTCGCGCGCCGGCACGTAGTGCAGCACGTCGGCGCACACGACCAGGTCCCACGGCCCCTCGAAGCCCATGAACGCCAGCTCCGACAGGCTGCCGAGCGCGATGTCGCGCCGCCGCCCGTGCCGGGCCACCACGTACTCGCTCGAGTCGATGCCCTGGTAGCGGAGCCCCGGCCGCAGGCGCTTGAGGATGGCGCGCCACGGCGCCTCGCCGCAGCCCACGTCGAGCACGCTCGCCGCCTTGCGGCTCAGCACGTACTCGGCCGCCGCCAGCGCCAGGCGCACCTTGCGCTCGACGAACGTGCGCTGCCCGATGTCCATGCCGGACCGGCGGTACCAGCGGTCGAAGTAGGCCTGGTCGTAGCGCTTGGCGCCCACGCGCCGGCTACTCGCGGACGCGGCTGACGCGCGCGCCGAGCGCCGTGAGCTTCTGGTCGAAGTTCTCGTAGCCGCGGTCGAGATGGTAGATGCGCGAGATCCGCGTCTCGCCGTCGGCGACGAGCGCGCACAGCGCCAGCGCCGCGCTCGCGCGCAGGTCGGTGGCCATGACCGGCGCGCCCGACAGGCGCTCGACACCCTTGACCACGGCGACGTTGCCCTTGAGCTCGATGTCGGCGCCGAGGCGGCGCAGTTCGGGCACGTGCGTGAACCGGTCGAGATAGATGGTGTCCTCGATGATGCTGGTGCCGCTGGCGATGCTGGCCACCGCCATCATCTGCGCCTGCATGTCGGTGGGGAACCCCGGGAACACCTGCGTCACGACGCCGGCGGCGCGCGGCCGCGCGGGGCCGGTGACCGTGACCTCGTCCTTCTCGCGCACCACCTGGCAGCCCATCTCCTCGAGCTTGCGCAGTGACGCCTCGAAGTGGTCGGGCACCACGCGCTCGAGCGTGATGGTGCCCTGCGTCATGGCGGCCGCGGCGGCGAACGTGGCGGCCTCGATGCGGTCGGGGATGATGGTGGTGTCGATGACGCCCATCTCGCGCACGCCGTGAACGGTGAGGCGGCGCGAGCCGATGCCCTCGATGCGGGCGCCCGCGGCCACGAGCACGTCGGCCAGCACGGTGATGTCGGGCTCGATGGCGACGTTCTCGAGCACGGTGGTGCCCTCGGCGAGCGTGGCGGCCATCATGAGCTGCGCCGTGGCGCCGACCGAGACGACATCGAAGTGGAACGTGGCGCCGCGCAGCCGGATGCCGTCGCCGGTGATGTAGCCGTGGTCGATCTCGAGCGAGGCGCCCATGGCCGCGAGCCCGTTCAGGTGCAGGTTCACCGGGCGCGGGCCCCAGGCGCAGCCGCCCGGCAGCGAGAC
>CAZMQP010000201.1:0-4973 GCA_964568385.1 uncultured bacterium | reverse complement strand
GCAAGGGCCGCAAAGGCCGGCGCCGCGGTGCGTGTCAAGACTCCGACGAATCGGCACCACCGCGCGGGACTCAGTGCCGGGCGCGTCCGTCAGACGGCGAACGACTTCCTCCGCGCCGAGTAGGCGAGCGCGCGCGCCTCGTCCCCCGCCTCTCGGTACAGCAGTTCCAGCTCCTCGAACACGTACGGGTCCGGAGTTCCCGCCGACTCGCACTCGCGCTCGAGCCGGAGCTGGAGGGCGAGCGCCTCCTCGCGCCGCCCAAGGGTGCGCAGGGTCCACGCCACCATCCAGTGCGCCACCCGGGTGGCGCCCGCATCCCCGCCGCGCTCGCGGATCCCCGCCGCCTGCTCGAACTGCACGAGCGCCTCGTCGAATCGGCCGAGCTGGTGCAGCGCGAATCCGATGTTGTGGCGAAGCGAGGCCTCCCACTTCCTCGCGGCCGGCTGCTCCGACGCCTGCGCCACAGCCAGCGCCTCCTGCCCCCAGCGCAACTGGTCGGCGGGCGCCGCGTCCACGAACGCCAGCATGTGCAGTGCGTCGATCACCAGGCCATCCAGCCTCCCCTCGCGCGCGACGGCGAGTGCTCGCAGGAACGAGGCGCGCGCCAGATCACGCGCTTCGGGCGTCTGCGATTCGGGCGCATGCCTGGCCGACGCGTGCGTGCGGCCGAGTTCCAGCGCATGCCGGGCGCGCGCCTCGTGGCCCGCGGCCGCGAGTTCGGGCTCCAGCTCGGCGAGCAGCCGGCGCGCGCCTTCGAAGTCGCGCCGCAGCCCGAACGTGCGGGCGATCTGCGTACGGAGGACCCGTGCGTCGTCCCCCGAAGCCGACTCGAGCGCGCGGCGGAACCGCTGCTCGCTGATCTCCGGGTGGGCGAAGTCCCACAACGCGTCGAGGTCGAGGGTCATGGACCGGGCGCCTCGTGATTCCGACAGGTCGGCCAGGAGGATCATGCGGCGTCATCGGCTTCGCGGCTCCCGCCCTGGACCTCCCGAGACGCCGCTCGCGAACGATGCAGCACCGGGAGCACGTCGGCCAGTGGAACGACGAGGCCCCCGTCCTCACGGACAGGGGCCCCGACTGCTGCGGACCGTCGGAACAGCTCACGGCCTCGGGGTCAGGCGACCGCCCATCGGCGCTGGATGGCACGCCATCCCAGGCCCTGGTACACGGCCGCGAGGCCGACCAGGCCGTAGATCAGCATGCCGACGGCGTTCTTGGCGCCGAACCCGCCGGCCATGGTCAGGAAGGCGACGAGGTCGAAGTTCGAGACGGCCACGAGACCCCAGTTGAGACCGCCCACCACCAGCAGCACCGCAGCGAGCACATCCAGCGTCTTCATCGTGTGACTCCTTATGTGATCCGGGCGATGCCCGGTGAGGGATGCGGCCGGCCGCTCGGCCGGCGGGAGGTCAGTTGTTGACGATGATCTGCGCGCCGAGGTTCTGCGGCGAGCTGCCGCTCACGAACCCCCGAGCGAACACGGTGTAGATGCGCCCCGCCTGCAGCGCGATGCCCGGCAGCGGCAGCACCACGGTGGACGAGCCGGCGAGCCGCACCTCGAGGTCGTAGGTGCCCGCGTCCACCGGCGTGAACGTGGTGAACTGCTTGAACGCCTTGTCCGCGAACAGCACCGGACCGGCCGTCACCGCGACATCCACGGCGGGGGCGTTGGGCGACAGGTGGACGAACCGCACGTGAGCCTTGCCCGAGGCCGGCGTGGTGAGGTCATCGGTCAGCACGATGGGACCGATCTTGGAGACCGAGTCGGCCGCGAACACCGTGTAGCTGACGCCTCCGGTCAGGGCGAGCGTGGCGTCGATGACGCTCGTGGCGGTGCCGGCCACGTTGACCTTGATGTTCCGGCTGCCGGCCGGGACGTTCAGGTAGCCGGTGTTGCCGGGGTAGGCGAGGCCGCTGCCGGCCACCGCGTTGTCCACGAGCAGGTCCACGGCCGGGGCGTTGGGCGAGGCATGCACCGCCATGACCCGCGCCTGCGGCGCCTGGAGGGGCGAGATCGGGTTGTCGTCGTCGGAGCAGCCGGCCGCGAACACGGCCACCGCCAGCATGGACACCATCAGGGAGACGCGCTTGAGTTCGAACATCGGGAATCCTCCTCACGTCCGCTCGCCCTCGGGCGGGGACACCGGTCGGCTCGCCGGCCCATCCGACGCTCCTGCCCTGTGGATGGCCTGAACAGGATTGCGATTCGGATATTGAACAGATTCTCTGTGACGACCCGCCGGACGACCACGACAATCGACGCCATAATGCATTGTGCTGCAAATCATTCTGAACATACACGAGATTCCATGCATCCGAGTGACGATGATGAGATAGACTGTTCGCAACCTGTTCACTCAGCACACGAGAGCGCCCTCGTGCGCACATCGTTCCGCCCAGGGAGGTGTCCTCCATGCCGAGCCCCCCGCGACCTCGACGAGGTCCCGCCCGCGAGCCCGGGCTGGCCATCGGCGCGCTCGCTCGCGCGACCGGCATCCCCGTCGAGACCCTGAGAACGTGGGAACGGCGATACGGCGCCCCGAGGCCCGAGCGGCGTCCGTCGGGCCACCGCCGCTATCCCACCTCGGAGGTCGACCGCCTGCGCCGCGTGAGCCGGCTGATCGTGCGCGGCCACCGTCCCGGGGACCTGCTGCCGCTCTCCTCCGATGCGCTCGACGAGTTGATCGCCCACACCGATCCCCCCGGGACCCCGGATGCCGGGCGATCGGCCGCCGACGCGCCAGAGGGACCCGCCGTGCCGATCGCCGCCGCGATCGAGGCCGCGCGCGCGTTCGACCGCGAGCGCCTGTCGCGCGAGCTGCAGGTGCAGTGGGTCCGCCTCGGTCCGCTGCGGTTCCTGCAGGATCTCGCCGGCCCGCTCATGGCGGAGATCGGCCGGGCATGGCGGAGCGGCTCGCTCGAGGTGCGCCACGAGCACTTCGCCACCGGCTGCCTGTCGGACTTCCTGCGCGAGGTGCGCCAGCCGTTCGACCGGCAGGCGCGCGGCCCGCGCGTGCTGGCCAGCACGCTGCCGGGCGACGCGCACGAGGGCGGGCTGCTCATGGCCAGCGTGCTCATGAGCGCGCTCGGCTACCGGGTCATCCCCCTCGGCACCGACACTCCGCTCGACGAGATCGCCGCCGCAGCGGCCTCCGCACCCGCCGACGTCGTGATGATCGGCGTCTCCGCCGCGGTGCCCAGGCGCCGCGCCGTGGCGGCGCTGGAGCGGTTGCGCGGCCTGCTGCCACTGCGCATGCCGCTGTGGATGGGTGGCGCGGGCGCCCCCGAGGGGATCGAGGGGGTCGAGCGCTTCGCCTCCCTCGACGCACTCGACGCGCATCTGCGGGGCGCCGCCTCGGACGGCCGCACGGCCCGCTGATGCGGCGGGGCCCCTGCGTCCCAGGTCAGCGCTGAGGCGTCAGCGGGCCGCCGCCGGGCGCCGCCGCCGCCACTCGCGCACCGTGATCACCAGCAGCGTGATCAGCGTGAGCGGCAGGAAGAACCACCGCATCGCCAGCGTGTAGGTGGTCAGCGCGTCGTGCTGCGACGCCGCCATCACGAGGTAGGCGGTGTAGGCGAGGTAGTAGCCGAACAACAACGCACCTTCCCAGCGCATGATGCTGCGGCCATGGAAGAAGATGGGCAGGCAGGCCACCGCCACCGCCAGCATGACGACCATGTCGAACTTGAGCAGCGAGGGCGCCACCGGCATGCCGCCCGGGGCGAGCGCCGCGGCGGCCCCGAGCACGCACAGCAGGTTGAAGATGTTGCTGCCGACCACGTTCCCCACCGCGATGTCACGCTGCCCGCGCACCGCCGCCACCACGGATGCCGCCACCTCGGGCAGCGACGTGCCGCCGGCCACGATGGTCAGCCCGATCACCAGTTCCGAGATGCCGAGCGCGCGCGCGATGGACGTGGCCCCCTCGACCAGCCAGCGCGACCCCAGCACCAGCAGCGCGAGCCCGGCCGCGATGAGCAGGAGCTGCACCGGCAGCCGGCGCTCGGCCGACGGGGCGAGTCCCGCCGGGGCGACGTGCACCTCCTTGGCATACTCCTGCTCGAGCGCCCGGGTCTCCGACCGGCTCTGGCGCACCAGTACGGCGGTGTAGGTGACCACCCCCGCCAGCAGGAGCACGCCCTCGGGCCGCGTCAGCCGGCCATCCAGCGAGAGCGCCATCACCAGCAGCGTGGCGCCGATCATCACCGGCACCTCCTGCCGGATGATCTGGCCGTCCACGACGAGCGGCGTGATCAGCGCCGAGAGCCCGAGGATGAAGAGCACGTTGAAGATGTTGCTCCCGACCACGTTGCCCATCGCCATGTCGGCGGCACCCACGATCGCCGCCTGCAGCGAGACGGCCAGTTCGGGCGCGCTGGTCCCGAAGGCGACCACGGTCAGCCCGACGACGAGCGGCGAGATGCCGAGCGACACGGCGAGCCGCGAGGCGCCGCGCACGAGCATCTCGCCCCCCACGACGAGCAGGACGAGGCCCCCGATCAGAAGCAGCGCGGTCATCATGCGTCTCCGGTCCGCGCGAGGGCGCGGGCCGCAGTGCGGGTCCGGCATCGGGGGCGGGCATGGGGAGCCATCACACAGAACCTCGAGGCGGCCGAGCCGCGGCCCCGGCCCTCGCGGACCGGGGCCGCCTCGTCAGCGGACGCTGCCGGCCAGCAGCTTCGCCTTGTCGGTCTTCTCCCACGCGAACTCGCTGCGGCCGAAGTGGCCGTAGGCGGCGGTGCGGCGGTAGATCGGCCGGCGCAGCTTGAGGTGATCGATGATGCCCTTGGGCGTCAGGTCGAAGTGCTTGCGCACGAGGCTCGTCAGCTTGTCGTCGCTCACCTTCCCGGTGCCGAAGGTGTCCACCATGATGCTCACCGGCTGCGCCACGCCGATGGCGTAGGCGAGCTGCACCTCGCAGCGGTCGCAGAGCCCCGACGCCACGAGGTTCTTGGCCACGTAGCGGGCGGCG
>CAZMQP010000200.1:2895-5001 GCA_964568385.1 uncultured bacterium | reverse complement strand
GCCACGAGCGCGCGAAGCGGAACGGCCGCCCCTGCGCCCGGGACACGGCGAGCGCGGCGAGCCCCAGCAGCAGCGCCCCCTCGGTGACCGCGATGCTGACGGGCAGCGCGCAGGCGAGCACCAGCAGGCAGCCGCGCGCGAACGCGAGCGCGCGCTCCCCCGGGGCCGCATGCCGCACGGACGCCGTGCCGCTCATGCCGCCCTCCCCGCGAGCACGTCGCGATAGACGGCCTCGGTGAGCGCGGCCGTGCGGGCGGCGCTGAAGCCCCGGACCGCCTCGAGCGCCGCCTCGCGCCAGCGCTCGCGGTCGGCCGGGGCATCGAGCGCCGAGAGCAGCGCGTTGGCTACCGCGCCGGGCTCGAGCGCCGTCACGAGGCGGCCGGTGACGCCGTCGCGCACCACCTCGGGCACGCCGCCCACGGCGGTCGCCACGATCGGCACCCCGAGCGCCTGCGCGTCGAGCAGCGAGGTGCAGAGGCCCTCGAGATGGGACGACAGGCAGAACAGGTCGAACTGCCGCATCAGCGCGCGGGCGTCGGGGCGGAAGCCCAGCAGGTGCACGCGGCCGCCCAGCCCGAGCGCGGCGCGGCGTCGCTCGAGCGACGCCCGCTCGCCGCCCTCGCCGAGCCATGCGAAGTGGACGTCGGGCCGGGCGGCGCACACGGTCGCCGCCGCCTCGAGCAGCAGGGCGTGGTTCTTGTGCGGCGCCAGCGAGGCGACCGTGCCCACCACCACCGACTCGCGCGCCACCCCCATCAGGTCGCGCAGCGCCGGAACCGGCTGCTCGGCCTCGAGCCGCACCGCCTCGAGATCGATGCCGCTCGGCACCAGCGCCAGCCGCGCCGCCTCGACGCCGCTCGCGAGCATCGCGGCGCGCACGCCCTCGCTGATGCAGAGATAGCGGTCCACCGGCAGGGCGTACTTGAGGCGGCTGAACAGGTTCTGGCGCACCCGGAAGTCCACGCGGCGCGACACGACCACGGCGGGCACGCCGGCGCCGCGCGCCGGTGCGACGCCGAGCGCGTGGGCATGCGCCGAGTGCAGATGCGCGACCTCGGGCGCGAACGCGGCCAGATGCCCGCGCGCGGACAGCATCGCGCCCACGTCGAACTCGCCGCGCGAGTCCCACCGCACCGCGCGCAGCCCGGCTCCCCGGGCACGCTCGAGCAGCGGCCCGTGCGGCGCCAGCAGCAGCTGCTCGTGCCCGGCCGCCGCGAACTCGCGCATGAGCAGCAGCGCCTGGCCCTGCCCGCCGCGCCAGTCGCGGCCGGTGTCGAGATGCGCGATCCTCACGCTGCGACCTCGCGCAGCAGCGCGTCGAGCTCGGTGGCCAGCGCCGCCACACTGCCGGTCTCTCGCGCGCGCGCCCGCGCCGCACGCCCCAGTTCCACGCGCAGCGCCTCATCGGCGATCAGTTCGGCGAGCGCGGCCGCGAGCGCACCATCATCGCCGCACGGCACCAGGCGCAGGTGCTCGCCATCGCGGAACACCTCGCGCACCCCCGGGCCGTCGCCGGTCACCACCGCGCGGCCGGCGGCCAGGCCCTGCCACAGCTTGTGCGGGATGACGCGCGCGGTCTTGCCGCCGGTGCCGAACGCCCCCAGCGCCACGTGCGCGCTCTCGAACCAGCCCGGGGCGTCCGCGTACGGCGTCGGGCCGAGGAAGCGCACGTTGGCGAGGCCGTCGCGGGCGGCGGTGCGGACCGCCTCGTCGTACTCGATGCCGCGCCCGGCGAGCACGAACTCGTGCGCAGGCGCGCCCGAGGCGAGCAGGCGGGCCGCCGCCTTCAGGATGGTGCCGACGCCGTGCAGCGGCAGGAACCCGCCCACGTACAGGATGCGCACGGGCACGTCGGCCGGCGGCGGCCCGACCGCGAAGAAGGCGTCCTCCGCCCCCACCAGCAGGCGGCGCAGCCGCGCCCGCCGCGCCCCGAGGCGCACGAACAGTTCGCCGTGCGCCCACGTGTCGCACAGCACCAGGTCGGCCGCCGTGAGGCTCCAGCGGTCGAGCGTCCGGTTCCATCGCGCCTGCCAGCCGCCCTCGGCGTGCAGGCGCCAGTCGCCGACCAGCGTGAATCCGGCCCAGTAGTACGGATCGCGCCAGGCA
>CAZMQP010000200.1:0-2885 GCA_964568385.1 uncultured bacterium | reverse complement strand
GGCGCCGACCAGCGGGTCCCCGCGCCACACCAGGGGATCGAACCCGCGCGGCTGCGACCCGGCGAGCAGCCGCGCGACGACCACGTCCTTGTGGCGGAACTCGGGCACCCAGACGACGCCGGCGTCCATGCCCTCGCGGCCGAACGCGGCGGCGAGGGCGGGATAACGCAGCCACGCGCGGCGCTCGCGCACGCGCACCTCGCGCACGTCGTGGCCCGCCCGCCGCAGCGCCTGGCGCACGATGCGGTTGCGCGGATAGACGGGATCCCACGCCCCGGTCATCGCGACGATGCTCACCGCCCGTGGTTCCGGGAGCGGGCCCACAGGTCGCCGTACTTGAGGAACACCTGCCAGGCGCCGAGCGCCGACACCATCCAGCCGTGGACGCCGTCGAGCACGCCCAACTGCAGCACGTACTGGCGCAGGAAGCGCAGCGGCGGCCGCAGGATCACGTCGGCGAGCCGGGCGCGGCGGCCCCGCTCCCAGTCCCGCGCGGCGGCCAGCGCGGCGTAGCGCACGGGCTTCTCGACGCACGACGCCCACGTGCGGTAGCTGTGATGCTCGATGAGTCCCGGCAGCCGGCCCGGCTGGGCGCCGCTCAGGCGGACCTGCTCGTGCACCGGCGCGTCGTCGAACGACGCCAGCGCGCGCGGGAACAGCCGCACCACGCGCTCCCGCTGCCAGCCGCAATAGCGGATCGAATGCCCCAGGAACCGCGTCTCGCGCAGGAAGGAGAACGCGTAGATGGGCGGTCCGGCGCAGGCGGCCGCCAGGACCATCCGCGCGACGGCGTTCAGGCGCTCGTCGGCGTCGAGCCACAGCACCCACGGCTGCGTGCACGCCGCCAGCGCGAACGCCCGCTGCGCCCCGAACCCCGTGAACGGATGCGGGAGGACGCGGGCGCCGTGCTGCTCCCCGAGCGCGCGCGCGGCCTCGTGGCCGCGCGGGTCCCACACCATCACCACCTCGGCGGCGAAGCCGAGGGTGGGCAGCAGCGCGGCGAGGTCGTCGACCTCGTCACGCGCCAGCAGCAGAACCGAGATCGGCAGGCTTGCGTTCATGGCGCTCCAGATGGTCGAGGACGAGTCGTGCGCCCGTCTCCGGCGCGAGTCCGGGCAGGCAGTTCCAGTGCGGACAGGCGGTGCGGTCGCAGCCGCGGCACGGCAGCGGCGTGCGCCAGTAGCCGTGCTGCGGCCCGGGCGGGTTCCAGGTGTCCGGGTGGGTGGGCCCGAACCACGCGAAGCTGGGGACCCCGAACGCCGCCGCGAGGTGCCGCGGCCCGCTGTCGGTGCCGACCACGGCACGCAGCGAGGCGATGACCGCCGCCAGCGCCCCGACGCCGCAGCGCGGCGTCACCCGCACGCCCGGAGCGAGCGACACGAGCCGCGCCGCCAGCGCCTCCTCGCCCGGCCCCGTCAGGGCGAGCACCCCATGGCCGGCCGACATCAGGGCGCGCGCGAGCATCGCGCTGTGCGACAGCGGCCACATCTTGGTGGCCCACGACCCCGCGGGCACCAGCCCCACCGTGCGGGCCGCATCCTCCACGCCGGCGGCGGCGAGCACGCGCTCGGCCTCGGCAGCGGCCGCTGCCGGCCTCGCCACCTGCGGCATCGCCGGCACGTCGGCGCCGCCCGCCGCCCGCGCCAGCCGCAGGTGCACCGCCATGGCGTGTTCGCGGCGGTCGCCGGCCGTCCGCTGCTCGCGCGGCACGGTGCCGGTGTAGAGCGCGCGCCGTCCGCGCAGGTCGTAGCCCCATACCGCGGCCGCGCCGCTGCCGCGGGCGAGCAGGGCACTGCGGCTGTTGCCGAAGAAGTCCACCGCCAGCGCGGGCCGCAGGCGGCGCAGAGCCGCGAGGGTCGCGCGGGTCGAGGCGCCGGTGCGCTCGACGCCGTGCACCCGCGCGATGAAGGGCAGTCCCTCGAGCAGCGGCGCGAAGCGCGACTCGGTCACCACGTGCAGTGCCCGGCCGGGATGCCCCTCGGCGAGCGAGCGCAGCGCGGGTGTGGTGAGCACGACGTCGCCCAGCGCCCGCAGGCGGATCGCCACCACGGGCCCGCTCATCGGAGCCCGGCCTCGAGGCGTGCGTCGGCGCGCGCGCGCGCGTCCACCTCGACCAGCTGCTCGAACGACGTCACCGGCTCCACCGCCCGGCGTGCCAGCACGCGCTCGAGCACGCCCGGCAGGTCGCCCAGCGCGATCGCGCCGTCGAGGAACGCCTGCACGGCGACCTCGTCGGCGGCATTGACGATGCATGGGGCGGTGCCCCCGGCGCGGCCCGCCTCGAGCACGATGCGGTAGGCCGGGTAGCGCGCGTCGTCGATCGGCTCGAACGTCAGCGCCGCCAGTGCCGCCGCCTCGACCGGGGGCACCGCCTCGCCCCAGCGCTCCGGCCACGACAGCGCGAGCTGGATCGGCAGCCGCATGTCGGCTCGCGCCGCCTGCGCGATCATCGAGCCGTCGCGGAACGCGGCGAGCGCATGGAAGACCGCCTCGGGATGCACCACGGCCTCCAGCTGCGGCCACTCGAGCCCGAACAGCGCGCGCGCCTCGAGGATCTCGAGCCCCTTGTTGAACATGGTGGCGGAGTCGGTCGTGATGCGCGCGCCCATCGCCCACACGGGGTGCGTCAGCACCTCGTCGCGCGTCGCGCGCCGCCAGTCGGGGTGCCGGCGCAGCGGGCCGCCCGAGGCCGTCAGCGTCAGCCGGTGCACCTCGGCGGGCGGGCGGCCCTGCAGGCACTGCATCGCCGCGCTGTGCTCGCTGTCGATCGGGAGCAGCGTGGCGCCGCTGCGCGCCATCGCCGCCGCCACGAGCGGCGCGCCGATGACGAGCGTCTCCTTGTTGGCGAGCGCCAGCCGGCCGCCGCGCTCGAGCGCCGCGAGCGA
>CAZMQP010000199.1:0-5012 GCA_964568385.1 uncultured bacterium | reverse complement strand
GGCGCTCGATGCGACGCCGGTCGCGCAGACGCTGCTGTCGCAGCCGCTCGTCACGGCGACCGTGCTGGGGCTGCTGTGGGGCGACCTGCCGCTGGCGATCGGGGTCGGCGTCGTGCTGCAGATCCTCGCCGCCAGCACGCTGCCGCTCGGCTCGCGCACGCCCGAGGACTACGCGGCCGGCGGTGTCGTCGGGGCCGGCGTGGCGCTGGCGCTGGGCGCCCAGGCGCCCTACGAGTACTGGCGGCAGAGCGCGATGCTGGTGGGGGCGTTCGCCGGCATGCTGGCGGCGGTGGGCGGCGTGCCGCTCATCAAGTGGCAGCGCCGCCGCAACGAGGGGCTGAGCCGGTGGTGCGAGCAGGCGCTGCGCGGCGGGGACGAGGGCGCTCTCGGCCGCGCCCACGCCGCCGCCGTCGCGCTCGCCTTCGGCGTGGGGGTCGCGTACTGCGCGGTGGCGATCGCCGTCGTGCTGATGCTCATGAAGGGCCCGGTCGTGAGCGAGTCCATGCGGCTCGCACGCGGCTGGGAGCTGCTGCAGCCGCTGTGGCTGGGCTTCGGCTTCGCGCAGCTCCTGCACGCGTTCGTCCAGCGCCGGCTGACGCGCGCGGCGGTGTTCGGCGCCTCGCTGGTGGGCGCCTGGCTGGTGCTCGTGATGGAGTGGATGCGATGACGCGGCTGCCGGGCTCCACCCTGTTCGCCATGGGCATGCGGGCGCAGCTGCTGCAGGCGACCTGGAACTTCGAGCGCCAGCAGGGGGTGGGCTGGGCCTACGCGCTGCAACCGGCGCTCGAGCGGCTCTATCCCGATGCCGCCACCCGGCGCGAGCGCCTCGCCGAGCACACCGCCTACTTCAACACGCAGCCGACGCTCGCCTCGCTGGCGCTCGGGGCCGTCGCCCGGCTCGAGGCCGACCGCGCCGCCGGCGCCGGCCCCGCCGCCGACGGCATCGCCCGCATCAAGTCGGTGCTGGGCTCGACGCTGGCGGCCATGGGGGACCGGCTGTTCTGGTTCTCGCTGCGCCCGTTCGCGGCGGCGCTCGGCGTGCTGGCGGCTCTGGCCCGGCATGACTCCCCGTGGCCCGCCGTGGTAATGGTGGCGGCTTATGCCGGGGTGCATCAGGCCGTCCGCCTGCTCGGCGTCGGCTGGGGCTTCGCCAAGGGCCCCGGGGTGCTGGGCGGCGAGCTCCGCAGCCGGCTCGAGGGCGCGGTCACGCTGCTGGCCTATGCCGGCTGCATCGTCCTGGGCGCCGCCGTGGCGTGGTCCCTGGCGCCGGGAGGCGAGCCGCGCCCGGTCGCGCTACAGTCGGCGCTCGCCGGCGGGCTGGGGCTCGGGCTCCTGTCCGCGCAGCGGGCCCGTCCTTCGCCCACGCAGTGGGCGCTGGCACTGGGCGCGCTGGGACTCATCGCCGCATGGCAGCGGCTCGGTTGAACTCACGGAGGGTCGCTTGTCGGAGATCCAGCTCGTCATCCTGAACCAGTTGGGCCTCCATGCCCGGGCGTGCGCCCTGTTCGTGAAGGCCGCCTCCAAGTTCAAGTCGGAGATCCTGGTGGCGCGCGACGACCTCGAGGTGAACGGCAAGAGCATCATGGGTGTGATGATGCTGGCCGCCGAGGAGGGCGCCACCATCGTCGTGCGTGCCGACGGGCCCGACGAGACCGAGGCGCTCGCCTCCATCCGCGACCTCGTGAACGGCAAGTTCGGGGGAGAGCCTTGATCCTGCAGGGGATCGGCGCCTCGCCCGGGCTCGCCCTGGGCGCGGTGCACCGGCTCGAGTTCGAGGAACTGGCCGTCCACGAGCACGAGATCTCCCCGCAGGCCGCCGACGCCGAGCTGGCGCAGTACCAGAGTGCGATCGAGGCGGCGCGCCGGGAGCTGGCGGGCATCCGCGACGGCATCGGCGCCGAACTCGGCCCCGAGGAGGCGGCGATCTACGACGCCCACCTGCTGATCCTCGACGACCCCGATCTGCGCCGGACGGTCGAGCGCGGCGTGCGTGAGCGACGCCGCAACGTGGCGTGGGTGTACCGCAGCGCCATGGCCGCCTACGCAGCGGCCTTCGAGAAGCTCGAGGACGAGTACCTGCGCGAGCGCCAGGCCGACATCCTCGACGTCGAGCGCCGCGTGCTGCGCCACCTGCTGGGCACCGACACGCGCCGCATCGAGCAGCTCACCGCGCCCGTGATCGTGGTCGCCCACGACCTCGGGCCGAGCGAGGTGGCGAGCCTGCCGCGCGACAAGGTGCTGGCGTTCGTCACCGAGGTGGGCGGCCGCACATCGCACGGCGCCATCGTCGCCCGCGGCCGCGGCATCCCGGCGGTGGTGAGCGTGCGCGGCGCGCTGCAGGCCGTGCGCAACGGCATGGACGTGGCCGTGGACGGCTTCGCCGGCACGCTCGAGCTGGAGCCCGACTTCGACCGCCAGCAGGTGTACGCCGCCCGCCTCCAGAGGCAGGTGCAGCGCCGGGAGGCGGCCCGCACCATGCAGGCGCAGCCCTCGGTGACGCTGGATGGGCGCGCCATCGAACTGGGCGTCAACCTGGAACAGCCCGACGACGTCGAGGAGGCGCTGGCCGCGGGCGCCGAGAGCATCGGCCTGTTCCGCACCGAGTTCTTCTACCTCAACCGCATCGACGTGCCGGGCGAGGAGGAGCAGTACCGCGCCTACGCGCGGGTCGTCGAGGCGTTCAAGGGCCGGCCGGTGCTGTTCCGCACCATGGACCTGGGCGGCGACAAGGTGGCCAGCTACCTCGGCGTCACCCACGAGACCAATCCGTTCCTGGGCCTGCGCGGCATCCGCCTCGCGCTCGCGAGCCCCGACATGTTCCGCACCCAGCTGCGAGCCATCCACCGCGCCAGCGCCCACGGCAAGGTGCGGCTGATGTTCCCGATGGTCTCGAGCGTGGACGAACTCGACCGCGCGCTCGCGCTGCGCGACGAGGCGCTCGCCGACCTCGCCCGCGACGGTCACGCGCACGACGCCTCGGTCGAGACCGGCATCATGATCGAGACCCCGAGCGCCGTGTGGATGGCCGATGCCCTGGCGCGCCAGTCGGCGTTCTTCTCGATCGGGTCCAACGACCTCACGCAGTACACGCTCGCCATGGACCGCGACAACGAGCGCCTGTCGGGCCTGTACGAGCCGCTCGATCCGGCGATCCTCCGCAGCATCGCGCACACGGTGAAGGCGGCGCACGATGCCGGCCGCTGGGTGGGGGTGTGCGGCGAGATGGCCGGCGACCCGCACACGGCGGTGCTGCTGGTCGGGCTCGGCGTGGACGAGATGAGCATGTCGGCGTTCGACCTGCCCCGCGTGAAGGCCGCGGTGCGCTCGATCCGCTTCGACGCCGCCCGGGCGCTCGCCGACGAGGCGCTGGCGATGACGTCGGCGGCCGGCGTGCGCGACCTGGTGAAGCACCGCATCGACACCATGCTCCCGAGTTACCTGGCCTACGAGCGCCTGACCTGACCCCCGTGGAGACGCCCCCCGACATGGCCGGCCCCGCACCGACTCTCGAGCCCCCCTACGGCGACCGCGATCCGCTCGGCATGGCCGGGCTGGTCGAGGCGCTGCCCGACCACATCGACCAGGCGCTGGCGCGTATGGCCGCCTCGTCGTGGACCCCGCCGCGGCGCGACCCCGACCTGATCGCCTACGGCGGCATGGGCGGCTCGGGCATCGCGGGTGAGCTGACCGCGGCGACGATCGCCGACTCCGCCCCAGTGCCGTTCCTCGTGGTGCGCGACTACCGCTGGCCCGCCTGCGTCACGGCGCGCTCACTGGCGGTGCTCTCGAGCAACAGCGGCGGCACCGAGGAGACGCTGGCGCTCGCGCGCGAGGCGGAGGCCCGCGGCGTGCCGGCGATGGCGCTCTGCTCGGGCGGCGAGCTGGCGGCGCATGCGGCCCGTCTCGGCTGGCCCTGCCACGGGATGCCCTCCGGCATGCCGCCGCGGGCCGCCCTGTTCCACGGCTGGGTGCCGGTGACGCAGGTGCCGCACGCGCTCGGCTGGACGGCCGACCCGGTGCCCGACTGGCGCGAGGCCTCGGCGCTGCTGCGCCGCCGGCTCGCCCGGCTGGCGCTCGCCGTGCCGGAGCCCTCGAATCCGGCCAAACAGCTGGCCCGGGCCCTCCATGGCCGGCGCCTCCTCGTCTACTCGGGCCCGGGCATGATGGCGGCCATGGGGGTTCGGTGGAGGCAACAACTCAACGAGAATGCTAAGGTCCTCGCCCATTCGGCGGCGGTGCCCGAGCTGGACCACAACGAGATCGTGGGCTGGCAGGGGGCCGAACCGGGGCGAGGCGGGCTCGCCATCGTGGTGCTGCGCGACCGCGAGGACACGCCCGAGACCCGGCTGCGGCTCGACGTCACGCTCGACTACGCGACGCGGCAGGGCGCCACGGTTCACACGGTCGAAAGCGAGGGGGAGAGCCGCATCGCGCGGCTGGCCTCGCTCGCCCAGACCGCCGACTTCGTCAGCCTCCACCTCGCGCTGCTCGGGCGGGTGGATCCCACGGACATCACCAGCATCGAGCTGCTCAAGCGCCGGCTCGCCGAGAGCCGCGCCTGACCCACCCGTCCCGCGGCCGGCCCCACCGGCGGCGGCGATCCCAAGAGGAGCAAGAGATGGCGGCACGCCACCTGTTCACGTCCGAATCCGTCACCGAGGGCCACCCCGACAAGATCGCGGACCAGATCTCCGACGCCGTCCTCGACGCGATGCTCGCGAAGGACAAGGCGAGCCGCGTGGCCTGCGAGACGCTGGTGACGACCGGACTCGCGGTCGTGGCGGGCGAGATCACCACCCAGGCCTACGTCGAGATCCCGCAGCTCGTGCGCTCGGTGATCCACGACATCGGCTACAACGACGCCACGTACGGGTTCGACTCGCACACGTGCGCGGTGGTGACGACCATCGACCAGCAGTCGCCGGACATCGCCATGGGCGTCAACACCGGCGGCGCCGGCGACCAGGGCCTCATGTTCGGCTACGCCTGCAACGAGACGCCCGAGCTGATGC
>CAZMQP010000198.1:0-5013 GCA_964568385.1 uncultured bacterium | reverse complement strand
GCGGCGCGCTCGCCGCCCGCCTCGGCGAGCGCCGCCGCCACGGCCGCGCGCGCCTCGGGCGCGAGCCACAGCGCCGCATCGGCCGCGGGCACGCCGAGCAGCGAGGGCGGCGACTGGCCGAGCACCGCGGCCACCACCTCGCCGGCCACCCCCGGGCGGCCGGTCACCGCCAGCACGTCGCCGGGGCGCGCGCCCGCGCGCGTCCAGTGCCGGTCGCGCCGCACGTCGCCGAGGAGCGTCAGGGTCAGCGACAGCGGGCCGCCGCCGGAGGCCAGGTTGCCGCCCACCACGGCCGCGCCCTCGCTGGCCAGCGTCCGCGCGCAGGCCGATTCGATCGCCGCGAGCGTCTCGTGCGGCATCGACGCCGGCGCGACCACCGACAGCAGCGCCCAGCGCGGCGAGGCCGCCATCGCCGCGAGGTCGCTCAGGTTGGCCGCCGCCAGCCGCCGGCCCACCGCCTCGGGCGGCACCCAGCCCAGCGAGAAGTGCCGTCCCTCGACGAGCGCGTCGGTCGTGGCCACGAGGTCGCGCCCCTCGCGCAGCCGCAGCACCGCCGCGTCGTCCCCGGGGCCCAGCACCACGCCCTCCCCCGGAGGGAGCCCCGCCACCAGCGCTGCGATCCGCGTGAACTCGTCCATGCCCTCCAAGCTAGCACGCGCCCGCCAAGGCGAGCGGGCGCGGGCGTCCGTGTGCGGAGGGGCCGAGGCGCGGAGGCGAGCGGAGGCAGGATGCCGGAGCGACGCCGCAGCAGGACGGCCGGTGACAGGAAGTCACCGGCCGTCCGCCGAGACCACTCCGCGCACGGACGTCCGCGCCCGCTCGGCGCGAGCCCCGACGCCGTCAGTCGATCTTCACCACCGAGATCTCGCCCAGCCCCCCCAGCGCCTTCGAGGCCACCTCGGCGTTCGTCACCACCACGAGCTGGAAGTCCGAGACGCACACGCGTTCGCGCAGCACGCGGCGCACGTCGGCCATCGTCACCGCCCGCACGTTGGCGTTGAAGTTCGCGATGGCGTCCTGCGGCAGCCCGAAGAACGCCACGTTGCCCCACTCCGCTGCGAGGTCGTCCGGCGCCTGCAGGCCGATCGGGTACTGCCCCGACAGGTAGTTGCGCGCCTTGTCCAGTTCGGCCTCGGTCGGCCCCTCGTCCACCAGCTTGCGGACCTCGGCGAGCACCGCGTCCACGCACTTGCGGAGCTGCTCGTTGCGCGTGAACGTCGTGATGCGGAACAGCCCCGCGTTGCGGTACATCGGGAACTGGCTGTTGATCGAGTAGGTGAGCCCCTGCTCGACGCGGATCGAGTTGACCAGCCGGGACGTGAAGCCCGAGCCCAGGATGGTGTTGGCCACCCGCAGCGCGTAGTAATCGGGGTGCGTGCGCGGCACGCCGAGGCAGCCGAGGCGGATCTGCGCCTGCGTCGCCTCCGGCTTGTCCACGACGCGGATGCGCACGCCCGGGCGCGCCGCCGGCGCCTGGTAGGGGTCGGCCAGCGGCTCGCCCGGGCCCTTCCAGGCCGCGAGCGCCCGCTCGAGCCGGGCCACCACCACCTTCGGGTCCACGTCGCCCACCACGACCAGCGCCGCGCGCTGCGGCGTGACGAAGCGGCGGTGGAAGGCCGCCACGTCCTCGCGCGTCAGCGCCTGCACGCTCGCCTGCGTGCCGATCACCGGGTGCGCGAGCGGGCCGTCGCCCCAGATCGCGCGGGCGAACGCCTGCTCCGCGATCACCGAGGGCTCGCTCTTGTTGGAGGCGATCTGCCCCAGCGCCTCCTCGCGCTTGCGGTCGAACTCCCCCGCCGCGAACGTCGGCCGGGTCACCACGTCGGCGAACAGGCCGAGTCCGGTGTCGAGGTCCTTGCTCAGCACCTCGAGGCTCACCGCGAACTGCTCGCTGCCGGCGCTGGCCGTGAGCGATCCGCCCACGAACTCGATCGCCTCGGCGACCTGCTGGGCGCTGCGCGTGCCCGCGCCCTGCGTCAGCAGTTCGGCGGTCATCCGCGCCAGGCCCTCCTTGCCCGCGGGGTCGTACACCGACCCGGCGCGCACCACCAGCCGCAGGTCCACCAGCGGCAGCCTCGTGCTCGGCACCACGGTCACGCGCAGGCCGTTCCGCAGCGTCGTCTGCACCACCGCCGGGCGCTTCTGCGCGTGGGCGGCGAGCGGCGCCGCCGTGAGGGCGAGCAGGGCCAGCATCAGGGTCGTGCGCTTCACGGCTGACCTCCCGTTCCGCCGATGCTCTCGGGCACCAGCACCGCCACCGTCCGCCGCCGCGCGTCGAACACCTCGCGCGCCACGCGCTGCACGTCCGCGGCCGTCACCTGCCGATAGCGCTCGATGGCCTCGTACATGCGCCGGTAGTCGCCGTGCACGTGCTCGAAGTAGCCGAGCTGCTGCCCGGCGCCGTTGTTGGTCTTGAGTCCCATCACGAACGAGGCCTCCACCTGGTTGCGCGCCTTCTGCAGCTCGCGTTCGGTGGGACCCTCCTTGGCGAGGCGCTCGAGCTCGGCGTAGAGCGCCGCCTCGCCCTCGGCCGCCGACTTCCCGGGCTTCATCTCGACCGAGAACTCGAACAGCGTCGGCTCGAGCCCGGCGAAGTACCCCGAACGCACGGACAGCGCGATCTGCTGGTCGTACACGAGCGCCTGGTGGAGCCGCGAGGACTCGCCCCCCGACAGCACCGCATCGGCCACCTGCAGCGGCCACAGGTCGGCCGAGGCCACGCTCGGCGCCTTGTAGCCGACCTGGAAGCTCACGGTCTCGCTCGGGTAGTGCACCTGCACGCGGCGCTCGCCCATCTGCTCGGGTTCGGCGTTGACCGGCACGGGCGGCGGCGTCTGCGCCGGAATGGAGCCGAAGTGGCGCTGCAGGCGGTCCTTGATGGTGGCCGCATCGAAGTCGCCCACCACGATCAGGATGCAGTTGTTGGGCGCGTAGTAGGTCTTGAAGTAGTCGAGCATCTCGTCGCGCGTGATGCGCTCGAGGTCCTTCATCCAGCCCACCACCGGCCAGCCGTAGGGCGAGGCGAAGTAGGCGGTCGCGTAGAGCGCCTCGTCGAGCAGCCCCGGCACCGAGTTGTCGGTGCGGAAACGGCGCTCCTCGCGCACCACCTCGACCTCGGACTTGAGCACGTCGGGCAGCATGAGCAGCCCCTTCATGCGGTCGGCGTCCACGGTGAGCATGGTCTCGAGCGACTCGGTGCCGCCCTCCTCGTAGTACGCCGTCATGTCGCGGCTGGTGAACGCGTTGGAGTAGGCGCCCACCGATTCGAGACGGCGGTCGTACTCCTTGGGCGGCACGTTGGCCGAGCCGTTGAACATCATGTGCTCGAAGAAGTGGGACAGGCCGGTGATGCCCTGGCGCTCGTTGCGCGAGCCGACCTTGAACCACTGCCAGAAGCACACCGCCGGCACGCTGGCGTCGCGGTGGAGCAGCACGGTGAGGCCGTTGGACATCGTGTAGCGCTCGACCGGGAACGTCTCCGGGGTCAGGGCGGGGCGAGGCGGGACGGGCGCCTTCCGGCTGGCCGCGGCCGATCCCCCCGCGGGAGACAGGGCGATCAGGGTGGCGGCCGCCAGCAGGGCGGTCAGACGGGACATGCGGACCTCCTCGGGGCTGGGGAAGCGAGTGGACCGTCGGACCTTAGGCCCTGCCGGTCACACCGGTCCAAGCCCCACGGCCGAGCGCGGCGGCGGGCGCGACCGGCGGGCGCGGCCGCCCGCCTCCCGCGAGGGAGCGCTCGTCGGGCGGAGGTGGCGCCCCGTGGGAGAACGCGTTAGCGTCCGCACATGCCCACCGCGCCCACCCGGGCGAGTCGGGAGGCGGCGGATCCCGCCACCCGGCCCGCCGACGACCCCGTCGCGCAGCGCATCCGTGCGCTCCGCCTGGCGCTCGGCTGGTCGCTCAAGAAGCTGAGCGGCGAAACCGCGGGGCTGGCGCCCTCGTTCCTCTTCAACATCGAGAACGGGCGCAAGGTGCCCTCCGAGGACGTGGCGGCCCGCATCGCGGCCGCGCTCGGCGACGCCCGCCATGAGGTGGTGTACCGGGCGTGGGCGCGCGTGAAGAGCCGCGGCCGCACCGGCCGCATGGACCACGACGCCATGCTCGAGGCATGGGACGTGATGCGCCGGGGCTTCGGCGAGGCCTCGTCCCCCGCCGCAGCGCCGCCGCGCGAGCGCGACGAGGCGCGCGACCTCGGCCGCCTGCGCGTGCCCGTGCTCGCCTCGGCCACCGACCCGGGCGCCGGCGTGCGGCCGCCCGCCGAACGCGTGGTGAACACGCTCAGCCTCGATCCCGGCCTCTACGGACACGACGCGCTGCTGGCGCGCGAGCGCTTCGCGCGGCTGCGCCGCCCGTTCGCCTTCCCGCTCGATCCCGAGCAGGCGCGGCAGGCGCACCTGCCCGCCGGCCAGCTCGCGGTGGTCACGCGCGAGCCGCTGGCCGGCGGGCCCGACCCGGGCGCCGCCTACGTGGTCCGCTGCAACGGCCGCCTCGAGGTGGTGCACGGCGAGACGATCGCCAACGGATCGCTGCCGCCCGCGCTGCGGGCGGCCGGCCTGCACGACGACGAGGCCCTGCGCGAGGCCGTGGTCGGCCACGTCGCCATGGTGCTGCCGGACGTCCGTTTGTGAACCGCCTCGCCGCCGCGGCGCTGACCGCGCTGGTGGTGGCGGCGGCGGGCTGCTCGCGCGAGCCACAGTTGCGCGGCTCCGGCACCATCGAGATCGACGAGGTGGACATCGCCTCGCAGGTGGGCGGCCGGCTGCTGCGCCTGGCGGTGGACGAGGGCGACACGGTGCGCGCGGGCGACACGCTCGCGGTGCTCGACCGCGGCGACATCGTCGCCGAGCTGGCGGCGCAGGTGGCCGGTGCGCGCCAGGCCGAGGCGCAGGCGCGCGACCTGAGCGCGGGCGCGCGGCCCGCCGCGGCGATGCGCGCGCGCGCCGACCTCGCCGCCGCGAAGGCCGCGCTCGAGCTCGCGCGCGCCGAGGCCGGGCGGGCCGAGGCGCTGCTCGC
>CAZMQP010000197.1:0-5021 GCA_964568385.1 uncultured bacterium | reverse complement strand
GGTCCCGGCCGCGCCAGCGACCACGCGCCGATCGCGGCCGATCTCGTCCTCCCGCCCGGCTGACGCGACGCGGCGCCGCGCTGGCGTATGCTGGCGCCATGGACTCCCGACCGTCCCCGACCGAGCCCGCCGGCGAAGCCGCGGCGGCTCCCCGCACGGGCCGCCGCCGACGCCAGGCCGCGTGGCTGGTGGCGCTGGCCGCCGACGCGCTGCAGTGGGTGTTCCTGCCGCTCTTCTGGGCCGGCGCCGCCTCGCCATTCGACGAGGTGCTCGATGTGGCCATCGGCTTCGTGCTGTGGCGGCTCCTCGGCTGGCATTGGGCGCTGCTGCCGGCGCTGATCGCCGAGCTCGTGCCGGGCGTGGACCTGGTGCCCACGTGGACGGCCGCCGTGTGGCTCGCGACGCGCGGGCGGCGCGAGGACGGCGACTGAGCCCGGCGGTGGCGATTGCGGCCGGACGGCCGCGTCCCTACGCTGCCCCGCCCACCGACGCCCCTTCGTTCGAGAGAGGATGACCCCCATGCCCGCCCCCGCCGCCACGCCCGACACCCTCGCCATCATCGGTGCCGGCCCCATCGGGCTCGAGGCGGCCGCGCATGCGCTCGAGCTGGGTTTCGACGTGCACGTGTTCGAGCGCGGCGAGGCCGCCGCGCACGTGCTCGCCTGGGGGCACGTCCCCATGTTCACGCCGTGGCGCATGAACCTCGGACCCGCGAGCCGGCGCCTGCTGGCGAGCCGGGGCTGGGACGAGCCCGCGCCGGACGCGTGCCCGACCGGCGCCGAGTTCGCCGAGCGCGCGCTGCAGCCGCTCGCGGCCGCCCCCGAGCTCGCCGCGCGCGTGCACACGCACGCGCAGGTGGTGCACGTGTCGCGGTATGGCGTGCTGCGCTCCGACGCGCTCGATCCCGCGGAGCGCGCGTCGCGGCCGTTCCGCCTGCTCGTGCGCGACGTCGGGGGCCGCGAGAACTTCCTGCACGCCCACGCCCTGATCGACGCCTCGGGCGTGCTCGGGGCGCCGAACCCCGTGGGCACCGGCGGCATCCCGGCGCGGCAGGAGCTCTACCTGGGCCCGCAGATGAGCTACCTCTGCGACGACGTGCTCGGGCTGCGCCGCGCCCGCCACGCGGGCAAGCGCACGCTGGTGGTGGGCGCCGGCGCGGGTGCGGCGACGGCGGTGCTGGCGCTGGCGCGGCTCGCGCGCGAGGAGCCCGGCACGTCGGTCGCGTGGGCGATGCGCCGCGCCGATGGACGCCTGCGGGGCGAGCGCGCGACCGCCCCGCTGCCCGCGCGCGCCGCGCTGTTCGCCGACGCCCGCAGGCTCATCGCCGGGTCGGACCCCGCGGTCTCGGTGGTCACCGGCTGCGAGGTCGAGGCGATCGAGTACAACTCGGCCACGCACCGCTACCGCGTGCAGCTGCAGCGCGCCGGAGGCGTGCACACCGAGGAGACCGACCAGGTGCTGGTGCAGTGCGGCTACGGCCAGGACCGCCTGCTCGTGCGTGAGCTGCAGCGCGACGAGTGCCCGCGCTCGGGCGGACCGCGCGCCCTGTCCCAGGCGCTCGAGGCCGCCGGAGACGGCGCCGACCGGCACGCCGCCACCCTCGAGCAGCTGGCGCACCCCGAGCCCGGCTACTTCGAGATCGGCGCCAAGGCGCACGGCCGCCGCGGCGAGTTCCTGATCGCGCAGGGCCATGCGCACGTGGCCGCGGTCATGGACGCGCTCGTCGCGCATCGGGACGCGAGCGCCGCGCGATGAGCGGACGCGGGCGATGCGCGGGTCACGGCGCCGCGCTGCTTGCGTGGATGCAGGTGCTGTGATTGCCTGACTCCATCGGGCGGCACCACCGCTCGATCCCCCCCTCGGATACTCAGGCTCTCCGCGCCCTCTGCCCGGGCGTGGCGCGAGCGCCTGTTCGGTCTCCATGAGGAGGGTGCGTGTCGGAACCGATCTCCGGCGGACCGGCGTCCACGGGTGCCGCTCCCGGCGTCACGGACACCGAGGTGGCGCGGCTGCTCGAGGAGAACCATCGCCTGCGCGCCGAGCTCGCCCGCATGACGCCGCTCGCCGAGGTGGGCCTGCTGTCGGCCGGTGCGGCACACGACCTCAACAACCTGCTTCAGCTCATCTCGGGCAACGCCTCGCAGCTCCGGCCCGGGGACGAATCGGACCGCGCGCTGCTCCGCCGGCTCGAGACCGCCACCGACTCCGCCTGCGAGCTCACGCACCGGCTGGCGCGATGGGGCCGCGAACCCGCCGCCTCCGCTGGCCGCTGCGACCTCGCGGACACGCTCGCCCAGGTGGCGGACCTGGCCGAGCCCGCCGCACCCGAGGGCGCACGCGTGCGGATCGAGGCGGCATCCGGCCTGCCGCCGGCGGCCATCGCCCCCGGGGCGGCGCACCGCATCGTGCTCAACCTGCTGCTCAACGGCTGGCAGGCGCTGCGCGGACAGCCTGGGGAGGTGGTGCTGCGATGCGGCGCCGAGGGCCGGGACCGCGTGTGGGTGGAGGTCGAGGACACGGGCGGGGGGCTCAGCGACGAGGCGCGCGAGCGGCTGTTCGAGCCGTTCTTCAGCGAGCACGCCTCGGGCAGCGGGCTCGGGCTCACGACCATCCGGCAGCTCACGGACTCCGCGGGCGGCGAGATCGGCGTCTGGAGCGCGACGGGCCGCGGCGCGCGCTTCCGCGTCACGCTGCCCGCGCACGCGGTCAGCGGCTCCGCACCAGCGTGATGCGTCCCTCGCGCGAGCCGGCCCGCAGCCGCGCCAGGTAGAGCCCCGGCGGCGCGAGCCGCCCGCTGGCCTCGCGGCCGTCCCACACGATCTCGACGGCGCCCGCGGGCATCCGACCCGGCCGCAGCTCGCGCACGAGCCGCCCCGCCGCATCGTGGATGCGCACGCTCACCTCGGCGGCGGACGGCAGCGTGAACGCCACGCGCATCGGACCGCCGGCCGGGTTGGGCGCGGCCCGCAGCCGCAGGCCCGTCGGCACGGCGGCGGGCGCGCCGAGTGTGACCGCGAACGGGATGCGCTGCGCGTAGAGATCGGTGCCGCCGGCGCGCTGATCCGTCCACACCACGATCGCCAGCGTGTCGCCGTTGGCGACGATGCGCGGCCCGAGCTGGCTGCCGGCGGCATCGCTCACCACGAGCCCGCCGGCGCCCCACCTCGCGGTCCCGCTCGAGTCCATGCGCTGCGCGTAGATGTCCCAGATGCCCGAGCGCAGGTCCTCCCACGCGATCATCGCCCCGGCGCGGCCGTCGGCGACGACGCTCGCGAACTGCTGGATGCCGCCCGCCGCCGCCACCCGCGCGCCGCCGCTCGTCCAGCGCGCCGTGCCGGCGGCGCTGACCCGCTGTGCGCGCACGCTCTCGAACCCGGGCAGCGTCTCGTGCCAGACCGCGATCGCACCGCCGCCGCCGTCGGGCGCGAGCGCCGGACGCCGGCCCATGCGCGCGGTGAGCGAGAGCGCGACCGGGGCGCCGGCGAACTGGCTGACGCCGTCGATGTCGAGGTCGCGGGCGCGGATGGTGGACGCTCCCGCGACGGCGTCCTCCCACGCGATGACGACGCGGTAGTCCTGCGTGGACACGATGGCGGGCGCGACCTGTTCGCCGGGCCCGCCGGCGACGAGCCGGCCCGAGGGGCCCCAGCGCAGGCTGCCCGCGCCGTCGATGCGCTGCGCCACCACATCGAGTCCGTTGCTGCCCTGCTGCGTCCACGCCACGATCGCGCCGCCGAGTCCGTCGGGCGCCGCGACCGGCTCGAACCGGGGCGGCGGAGTGGACGAGAGCGAGACGCCCGTCGTGTCCCACACGCGCGTTCCCGAAGCCGACAGACGCTGCGCGAACACGCCGGAGGTGACGCGGCGGTCCTCCCACACCACGAGCACGCCCCAGCCGTCGGGCACGAGCTGAGGCGCCAGCTGGTCGCCCGGCATGGTGCACACGGGAACGCCGTCGGCCACCCACAGCGCCTGGCCGGACGCGTCCACGCGCTGCGCGTAGAGGTCGGACTCCCAGCGGCGGCGCCGGTCGCTCCAGGCGACGAAGGCGCCCCCGGCGCCGTCGGGGGCGAGCGTGACGTCGTCCTGCGCCCACGGCGCGCCGCAGAGACGCACGCCCTGCGCCGTCCACAGCGCCTGGCCGGACGCGCTCACGCGCTGCACGTAGACGTCGGCCGTGTCGGCGCGCTCGTCGGACCACGCCACGATCATGCCGCCCTCGCCGTCGGAGACCGCCTGCCGGAAGTACTGCGCGCGCGGCGCGGTGCACACCGGCAGGTTCACGGACGGGCTCGGCGGCCACTGCCCCGCGGCCGGAGCGGGCGCGGCCAGCAGCAGCAGCAACGGCCATGGCGCCCGGCGCACGGCGCGACGGACGGGGTCCGGGGAGTCAGGCGAGGTGCGGGGTCGCGCGGGGGACGTCATAGGGGGATGGGCTGGGGCCCAGGACGATGGTGCGGGCCCGGTCGCGAGCGTGTCAATGCCCGGCATGCGAGCCGGCCGGGGCCTCGCGGCTCGGGATGCCGGAACCGCGGCCCGGCCTTAGCATGCACGGATGCCCCTGACCGACCGCCAGATCCGGAGCCTCCGCGAGCTGCTCGGGGAGCCGGGCGTGCTCGTGAGCGAGCCCGCCCGCTTCACGTACGAGGCCGATGCGCTCGCCCTCGAGAAGCATCTCCCCGACGCCATCGTGCTGCCCCGCACCACCGACGAGGTGGCGGCGGTGGTCCGCTGGGCCGCGGCGCAGGGCCTGCCCGTCACCGCGCGCGGCGCGGGCACGGGCCTGGCGGGCGGCGCCACCTGCGAGCAGGGCGGCCTGTCGCTGAGCCTCAACCGCATGGACCAGGTGCTGCGCGTGGACCCCGAGCGGCACGTCGCGTGGGTGCAGCCGGGCGTGGTGAACCTGGCGCTGTCGCGGCACACGCATCCGCTGGGGCTGCACTTCGCGCCCGACCCCGCCTCGCAGCAGGTGAGCACGCTGGGCGGCAACGCCGCCACCAACGCGGGCGGGCCGCACTGCC
>CAZMQP010000196.1:0-5034 GCA_964568385.1 uncultured bacterium | reverse complement strand
CGAGCGCGGCGGCCAGCAGGTTGAAGAACTTGCTCTGGTTGTTCTCGGAGAGCTTCGTCGACAGTCCGAGCGCCAGGAACAGCGCCGCCACGAGCAGCACCGCCTCCGCCCCCGGCCGCGCCCGCCGCCACCACAGTGCGGCGCCGGCCAGGAAGACGCCCGTTCCGGCGAGCGCCGTGCGGAACGCCGCCGGCTCGGCCGCGAATCCCAACTGGCCCTGCTTGCCCGCCGTGATGGCCAGCAGGTACGGCAGCAGCGGGACGACCGCGAGCGGCACCGCCACGAGCGCCAGGCGCAGGTGGCCGGCGGTGTCGTCCTCTCCCCGCAGCCGCCGCATCAGCGCGACGGCCGCCCACAGCGCCGCCGACAGCACCAGCGCGTAGCCGGCCACCGTGTGCAGGAAGAGCGCGGCCGCCGTGACCAGGGCGAGCGCCGGCACGCGGCGCGGGGCGTTCGCCGCGCCGAGCGCGCTCGTCACGCCGAGGACGAACAGGGCGAGTCCCATGCCGAACGGGGTCAGCACGAGCGACTTGTCGCCGTGGAACGCCATCGAGGCGTGCAACTGGCCCGAGGCGAGCATCACCAGCACCGGATCCACGCCCGCATCCACGAGGCGCTGGAGCTCGGCCCAGCCGCGCACCTCGCCGCTCATCGCCCGGCCCGCCAGCTGCAGCCAGCCGAACGGCGTCCAGCCCGCCACCGCGAGCCCCGCGGCCCAGCCGGCCTGCGCCGCCGTGCCGCCGAGAGCGCGCGCGAGTCCCGCGATCGCCAGCAGCATCGCGGCCGCCGCCGCGAGGTTGGCCAGGATGAGCGGCGTCCACACGCCGAGCGCGGGCGCGGCCGTGAGCGCGAGCACCGCCCAGGCGTGCGAACCCCAGAAGTAGAGCAGCGGCAGTCCCGCGAAGTAGGGGTCCTCGGGCGGCAGCGCCCGCTCGGCCACCTGCCACACGACGCCGGCGTGGAACCAGCCGTCCGAGCGCGGCGCCAGCGCCGGATTCCCGAGCAGCAGCGCCGCCACCACCGCAGTCCACACCAGCGCCGGCACGAGTTCGGGCCGGGTGAGCCTCGGGGCGGGCGGCGAACCCGGCGCCGCCGGACGCGCGAGGGCCGCAAGTCCCGCCACGGCGAGGGCCGCGAGCACCGCGCGCGTCGCCGCCTCCGGCGCCGCGCCGGCGGCCCGCAGCGCGGCCCGTGGGAACGCGGTGAGGAATGGCGACAGCGCCAGCGCCGCCGCGGTCCGTGCCGCGGCGCCCTCGAACAGCCCCGCGCGGGCGACCAGCAGCGCGCCGGGAGCCCACGCGAGCGCCACGGCCGCGAGCACCGCCGCGGGCATGGCCGCCAGCCGCCCCCCGGCCGCGAGCAGCAGCCCCGCGGCGAGCAAGAGCCCCAGCGCGGCCGGCCGGCCCGGTGACGCGAGCGCGGTCATCGCGGTTCTCCCGCCGACGGCCCGATCCAGCCCAGCCGCCGCAGCAGCGGCCCGATCACCGGCGGGTCCATCTCGGCGATCAGCCCCTGCAGCCCGACGCCGCGCGCGAGCGGCGAGGCGAGCACCAGGTAGACGCCGGCGAACACGAGCGACCCGGTCACCAGCCGCAGCAGCTTGATCCCGAGGCGCGGATCGCCCGCGCCCGGCAGGAACTGGTCGCAGCTCCACGCCAGCACGATCGCGAGCGGGATGGGCATGAGCATGCGCACGATGGCCCCGGCCGCCGCCGGCCACGGCGTGCCCACGCCGCGCAGGGCGAGCGCGAGCAGCAGGGTGGCACTGGCCATGAACGTGACGAACGTCGCCATCGCCACGCCGGCCATGCCGTGCCCCGCCTGCGCCGCGTAGAGCTCGAGCGCGGCTCCGAGCGCGACCGAGCACACCGCCGCCGGCACCAGCCACATGCGCTTGCCGACGGTCATGAGCACGAGGGATGAGAGATTGGTGATGGCGAGGGCCCCGGCGCCGAAGCACAGGATGCGCATCGCCGAGACGCCGGGCAGGAAGCGCGGCAGCACCAGCGTCACGAGTTCGCGCGCCCACAGGAACGCGATACCCGACAGCAGCGGCACCAGCACGGCCATCACCTGCAGCACGCGCCGCACCCGGTCGCCGATCGCGGCCGGGTCGCCGCCCTCCTGCGAGAAGCGGTGCAGGAGCCGCGGGTAGAGCACGTAGGCGATCGAGTCGGGCAGGTAGAGGAGCAGGGTGAGCGCCATCACCGACAGGCTGTAGTGCCCAAGGCTCTCGGTGCCCAGATAGCGCAGGATGATGATGCGGTCGAGGCTGCGCATGGCGAGGCTCGAGGCCGCATGCACGAACATCGGGAAGCCGACCGCGACGAGCTGGAGCGACTCGGCGGCGAAGCGCGGCCGGAACGGCGCCAGCCCGCGCGCCTCGCGCATCACATGGGCGAGCGACACCACGCAGCCCGTGAGCCAGCCCGCGAGCAGCCCCCACATGCCCAGCCACGGGATCGATCCCAGCCCCAGCAGCGCGCCCACGAGGCTCTGCACCATGAACCACTGGCTCACCGAGTGCATGCGGTCGTGCGAGCGCAGGATGGAGAGCAGGTAGTAGGCGACGTTCACGCTGAGCACGCAGACGAGCCCCAGCGCGACGCCGGTCACCCCCCAGGCGTCGAGTACGCGGCTGGAACCCGAGGTCACCCAGAACAGGCAGGCGGTGGCGAACAGCAGCGTCAGCGTGAGGATGTTGGCGAGCGCCGCCCGCTTGAGCCGGAGCGAGCCCTCGGTGTCCCCGGAGACGATGCGCGCCGGCACCATCTGGTCGAGCCCCTGCTGCGTCCCGGCGGTGGCGAACGAGCCGTAGTCGAGCATGATCTGGAGCGCGTTCCAGGCGCCGAACGCCTGCGGACCCAGCAGCCGGGCGGCGATGAGCCCGCGCAGCATCAGGGTCGCCCGTACGAGGTACTGGGCGACCGCGAAGCCGAACGAGTCGCGGATCAGCTTGCGGCGGGGCATCGGGGGCTGCCGTTCTCCATGGGTCTCGGTCGCGCGCGGCCGGGGACTGGCGCGCACGGCGAGGGGACGCTTAGAATCATCGGGTGAGTGACAAGGCCTCCGCGACCCTCGGGTCGCTCGCATCGCAGGGCGGCCGCCCCGTCCGGGACACGTTCCTGCCGATCGCGCTGCCCTGGGTGGGCGAACGCGAGAAGGCGCTCGTGCTCGAGGCGCTCGACTCCGGCTGGATCACGACCGGTCCGCGCACGCTCGAACTGGCGGCGCGCATCGCCGAGCGTGCCGGCGTGCGCCACGCCGTGTGCGTCAACTCCGCCACCGGTGCGCTGCACCTGGCGCTCGAGGCGCTCGGGATCGGCGAGGGCGACGAGGTCGTGACGTCCACCTGGACGTTCGCCGCGACGGTCAACGTCATCGAGCACGTGCGCGCCCGTCCCGTGCTGGTGGATGTCGAGCCCGACACGCTCAATCTCGACCCCGCCGCACTCGCCGCCGCGATCACCCCGCGCACGCGCGCCGTGATCACCGTGGACTACGCCGGGCAGCCGTGCGAGTACGACGCCATCGGCGCGCTCGCCCGGACGCACGGACTGCGCGTCGTGGATGACGCCGCACACGCGCTCGGCGCCGCCTACCGCGGCCGTCCGGTCGGCTCGCTGGCCGACATCACCGCCTTCAGCTTCTACGCCACCAAGAACCTGAGCACCGGCGAGGGCGGCGCCGCCGTGACCGACGACGCGGCGCTCGCCGAGCGCATCCAGCTGCTGAGCCTGCACGGCATGAGCCGCGACGCCTGGAAGCGCTACAGCGACACCGGGTCGTGGTACTACGAGGTGGTGGCGCCGGGCTGGAAGTACAACCTGAGCGACGTGCTCGCCGCCATCGGCGTCGGCCAGATGGAGCGGTTCGACGAGTTCCAGGCGCGGCGACTGGCGCTGGTGGAGCGCTACCGTGCGGCGCTGGCGGACGTGCCCGAGGTGCGGCTGCCGGTCGCGCGCGAGCATGTCCAGCACGCCTGGCACCTGTTCCCGATCGCGATCGAGCCCGAGCGGCTCACCATCGACCGCGCGCGGTTCATCCAGGAACTGCGCGCCGAGAACATCGGCACGTCGGTGCACTTCATCCCCATCCACCGCCATCCGCACTTCCGCGACAGCCTCGGACTCTCGCCCGCGGCCTTCCCGGTGGCCGAGGCGGCCTACGCCCGCGCCATCACGCTGCCGCTCTTCCCGCGCATGACGGACCGCGACGCCGACGATGTCGTCGAGGCCGTCCGCAAGATCGTCCGCGCGTTCCGTCGCTGACCGCCCCGGAGCGGGCGTCGCGCGAGTCATCCCGCCGTCTCCTCCTGGGCGCGGCCCAGTGACTGCAGGGACAACCCCTCGCGGTTCAGGTAGAACAGGCCGACGGCGGTGATCGGCAGCCACTGGCTGAAGAAGTAGAACCAGCCGAACGGCACCGACTGCGCCTTGCCCACGTCGAACAGCGCGAGCCCGGCGACGCAGGCGATATTGAGCGTGCCCACGTAGCCGGGCGCCGCCGGCACCATGATGCCGATCGCCGTGACCACCAGCATGAGCAGGCCCGCGTACCACGGCACGCTGATGGACAGCGACCACATGCTGATGGTGAGCGCGACCGCGAAGCACAGGAACATCACGAACGACAGCACGAACACCTGCAGCAGCCGGCCGATGTCGCGGAACAGGCTGAAGCCGTCGAGGAACCGGTCGGCGAGTTCGGACACGCGGCCGCGGACCCGCCCCGGCAGCCACCCGATGACCCGCTGCGCGATGGCGCGGTTGCGCTCGGCGGCCACGACCGAGACGGTCAGGATGGCGCACGCGGCCAGCAGCAGCTTGGCGCCGCCCTGGACGAGGCGGCCCGCCTCGGTGCTCTCGGTGATCGGGTGGATGAGCATCGAGAGCGCGAGGATGCCGAGCAGGGTGAGCATGTCGATGGCGCGCTCCACCACGACCGTTGCGAGCAGCATGCTCTTGGAGAGGCGCTCGCGCCGCGCCAGCGCCCACGGACGCACGAACTCCCCGAGCCGCAGCGGCAGCACGT
>CAZMQP010000195.1:0-5042 GCA_964568385.1 uncultured bacterium | reverse complement strand
GCGCGTGGTGGGCGGGCTCGAGGGATTCGACCGCGAGCAGCACGTGTGGGTCTCGCGTGTCGGCGTCGCCGCCGCGGGCCGCGGCCGCGGCCTGGGCCGGGCGCTGCTGCTCGCGGCGTTCGCCGCCGCGCACGCCGCCGGACGGCGCGTCGTGGAACTCGGCGTGGACGCGCAGAACGCCACGGGCGCCACCGCCCTCTACGAGTCGGCCGGGATGCGGCGTGTGCGCCACTACGAACTGTGGCGCCGGGAGGCCGGCGGCGCGTGAGGCGCCTGCTGCCGTGGGCGCTGGCGGGCCTGCTCGCCCTGACCCTGCTGCCGGGGCTCGCGGCGATCGAGGCGATCGACTGGCGCGAGGCGCGTGACGCGGGGGTCACGCGCGAGATGCTCGCCGGACGCGGCCTGCTGTTCCCCGTGCGCGCCGGCGAGCCCTTCTTCGAGAAACCCATCGCCGGCTACGGCCACGAACTGCTGGCGCGCGCGGTGATGCGGCGCCTCGCGCCGGGCGCCGGCGAGATCACCGAGGTCGCGCTCTCGCGCGCCGTGCGCGCGGCCTTCGCCGCCGCGCTCGCGCTGCTCGTGGCCATGATCGGGTCGCGCTGCTTCGGCGCGCGTGCCGGCTGGCTGGCCGCGTGCGCGCTGGCCTCCATGCTGGGCCTGCCGCTGGCCGCCCGCTGCGACGGCACGCAGCTGCTCGCCACGCTCGGCGCGTGGCTGGCCATCGCCTCGCTGCTGACCGTGCGGCTCGGCCGCTCGCGGGCGCCGGACCTGCACCGCTTCGCCGCCTACGTGATGACCGGCGCCACGGCGCTCATCGGCGGGCCGCTCGCGGCGCTGTGGCCGCTCGGCGGCTTCCTGCTGTACGCGCGCCTCACGCGCGGCGCGGAACCGCACCGGCCGCTCGGCCTCGGCTCCGGCCTGCTCATCGTGCTCGGCATGACGCTGCCGTGGTACGGGCTCATGACCGCGCTGCACGGCCCCGCGTTCCTCGAGCGCATCGCCGCGTTCCCCTACGCCGCCGAGACACGGGGCGCCTGGTGGGCGGGTCCGGTGCTGGCGCTGTCGTTCACCGTCGTGCTCGCGTTCCCGTGGACCTCGCTGCTCGGGGCGTCCATGCGCGATGCCGCCTCGCGCCTGCGCCGCAGCCGCCTGACGCCGGCTGAGGCCCTCTCGGACCGCGACCATCTCGCGCACCTGCTGGTGGCGCTCGTGTGCGCCGCCGCGGTGCCGGTCGCCCTCTACCCCGGACCGCCGCTCACGGCGGCGCTGCCGGTGCTGCCGGGGATCGCGCTGCTGTGCGGCCGCTTCCTCGACCGCGTGCTGGACGGCGACATCCACGCCGCGCACCTGACCAGCGCGACGCGGCTGACCGCCATCATGGGCGCCGCCGGGGCGCTGCTGATGGTGGCGCTGAGCGCCCGGCTGCCCGAGGCGATGATGAGCCTGCGGCTCACGGGCATCGCGCTGCTGGTCGGCTCGGCGGCCCCGCTGCTCGCCGACCTGCGCGGCGCGCGCAAGCTGGCGGCCGGGCTGTTCGCGCTGCCGGTCGCGCTCGGCGCCCCGATCATGCTCGGGCGCGCGCTGCCCGAGCTCGAGCACTGGCTCAACACGCGCGAGGCGGCCGAGGGCGTGCTGCGCGTGGCGCCCGTGCGGGCGCCGCTCGTGCTTCCCGAGGAGCCGCCCCCGTCGCTGCGGCTGCTGCTGCCGCGCCACGTCGTGGTGGCGCCCGAACTCGACCGGCTCGCCGAGCGGGCCGCGCACGATGGCCGCGTCTACCTGGCGTTCCGGCCCTCGCGCGAGCGCGACGTCGCCCGCCGGGTCGAGGCCCCGCTCGAGATCCTCGTGCGCTCGCCCTCGCTCATCCTGGCGCGGGCGCAGGTGCGTCCGCGCTCGCCCGACGCGCCGCTCGCGCCCGGGGCGGCCGGCACGGCCACTTCCGATTCCGGCCGCCCCTGAGCCGCCGCGGCCGCTAGGATGCGGGGCATGACGCTCGACCCCGACACCTGCTGGCATGCCTACACGAGCCGCGACCGCCGCTTCGCCGGGCGCTTCGTGATGGGCGTGGCCTCGACCGGCATCTACTGCAAGCCCGGCTGCCCCGCCCGGCTGCCCGCGCGCCGCCACGCGCGGTTCTTCGCCAGCGCCGCCGCCGCCGAACGCGACGGCTTCCGCCCGTGCCGACGGTGCCGCCCCGAGACCGCGCCCGGCACCCCCGCGGCGCTCGGCACCAGCGCGACGGTGGCGCGTGCGCTGCGGCTGATCGACGAGGGCGCGCTCGATGCGGGATCGGTCGAGGCGCTCGCCGCACGCCTCGGGCTCACCGGCCGCTGGCTGCGCATGCTGTTCGCCGAGCAGCTCGGCGCCGCGCCGCACGCCGTCGCCGCCTCACGGCGTGCGCACCTCGCGCGGCGGCTGCTCGAGCACTCCGCGGCGCCGCTCGAGGGCGTCGCCCTCGCCGCCGGCTACCGCAGCACGCGCCGCATGCGCGCCGAGCTCGTGCGCGTGTTCCGGGCCGCCCCGAGCGCGCTTCGCGGCCGTGCCGCCTCCGCCGCGCCGCTCCGCCTGCGGCTGCCCGCGCGCTCCCCGTTCGACCCTTCGCCCATCCTCGCGTTCCTCGCCGCCCGAGCGCTGCCCGGGGTCGAGGAGGTGACGCACGACACCTACCGCCGCAGTGTGGCGCTGCCTCATGGCACCGCCAGCGTGACGCTCCGCGCCGACCCGGGCGGCCTCACGCTGAGCGCCCCGGCCGAGGCGGCCGAGGCGCTGCCGCGATGGGTGGCGAGCGCGAGCCGGCTGTTCGACCTCGAGGCCGACGCGGCCGCGATCGCGGCCCACCTCTCGCGCGACCGGCGCCTCGCGCGCGCGCTCGGCGGCGGCGTGCGCGTGCCGGGCGCGTGGGACGGGTTCGAGACCGCCGTGCGCGCCGTGCTCGGCCAGCAGGTGTCGGTCGCAGCGGCGCGCACGCTGGCCGCCCGACTCGTCGAGCGCGGCGGTGAACGGCGGCAGCGGCCCGACGGATCGCTGACGCACCTGTTCCCCACGGCCGCGCGCCTCGCGGCGCTGCCGGCCGCAGCCTTCGGGGTGCCGCGCGCGCGCGCCGAGGCGCTGCGTGCGCTGGCCCGCGAAGCGGCCTCGGGGGCGCTGAGCCTGTCCCCCGGCGCGGATCCGGCCGACGCGCGCGAGCGGCTGCGGGCGCTGCCGGGTGTGGGGCCGTGGACGGTCGAGTACCTGATGATGCGCGTGTTCGGCGACCCGGACGCGTTCCCGGCGGGCGACCTGGCGCTGCACCGCTCGCTCGCGCCACGCGGTGCGCGGCCCGGCGCCCGCGAGGCGGCCGCGCGAGCCGAGCGCTGGCGGCCGTGGCGCGCCTACGCGCTGATCGCGCTGTGGCAACAGGACGCGGCCCGCGCCCTGCGCGGCCCGCAGCGGAGGAGCGCATGACCACGGTCACCTCGGCCACGATCGACACGCCCTTCGGCCCCGTGGGGCTCGCCGCCTCCGAGGAGGCGCTGGTGGGCGTCAGCCTCGGCCGCGCCTTCGAGGGCAGCGGCGTGCACGCCCACCTCGCACGCGCGCTGGGCGGCCTGTCGGTGCAGCCGGTGGCCGACCCCGCCGGCGCGGCCTCGAGGCTCCGGCGCTTCCTCGCGGGCGACCTCGCCGCGCTCGGCGAGCAGCCCGTGGCCCTGCACGGCACCGCGTTCCAGTGCGAGGTGTGGGAGGCGCTGCGGCACATCCCCGCGGGCGCCACCCGGACCTACGCGCAGATCGCCGCCGCGATCGGCCGGCCCGCGGCCGTGCGCGCCGTGGGGGCCGCCAACGGCGCCAATCCGGTGAGCCTGTTCGTGCCCTGCCATCGCGTCATCGCCGCCGACGGCACGCTCTGGGGCTATGGCGGCGGGCTCGCCGCCAAGGCATGGCTGCTGCGGCACGAGGGCGCGCTCCCGCCGGACCTGATCGCGGACGCCGAACGAACCTGAGCCTCCGGGCGCGCGGCATCATCTAAGGTGCCGTCATGCGCATCCTGCTCTGGTTCCGCAAGGACCTCCGTCTCCACGACCACACCGCGCTGTCCGAGGCCTCACGCGACGCGGGCGGTGACGTCGTGCCGTTCTACACCAGCGAACCCGCCGTGCTCGGGCGGCCGGACATGGCGGCGACGCGGGTGCGGTTCGTGCTCGACTCGCTGCTCGAACTGGCGGCGCGCATCGAGGCCGCCGGATCCCACCTGGCGCTCGACCACGGCGACGCCGCCGAGACGGTGACGCGCGCGGCGCGCGCGGCCGGAGCGGACGCCGTCTACTGGAACGACGAGTACGAACCGCAGCTGCGGGCGCGGGACGACGCGGTCGAGGCGGCGCTCACCGCCGCCGGCATCCGGGTGCGGCGCTTCCACGACCGGCTGCTGGTGCCTCCCGGCGAGGTCATGACCGGGGCCGGCACGCCCTACACGGTGTACTCGCCGTTCCGGCGCGCGTGCGAGGCGCTGCCGCTGTCGCGCCCGCTGCCGGCCGTCTCGCGCTTCGCCGCCCACGACCTGCCGAGGCGGGCGGTGGCCACGCTCGAGCGGCTGGGCATCCCGGAACCCGCGAGCGAGCCGTGGCCGGGAGGCGAGTCGGCGGCCGAGCGGCGGTTCGAGTCGTTCCTCGGCGACGCATCCGCCGGCCTGTCCGCCTACGCCACCGAGCGCGACTTCCCCGCGGTGCGAGCGCACGCGCGCATCTCGGCTGACCTCAAGTTCGGCACGCTCGGCATCCGCCGCGTGGCGCAGGCGGCGCTGGAGGCCGCGCGCGAGGCGCCGGCGCTCTCCAAGCACGCCGAGAAGTTCATCTCCGAACTACGCTGGCGCGACTTCTACGCGCACGTCATGCATCACTTCCCGCACTGCGAGCACGGCGCCTTCCGCCCCGAGTTCGACGCGATCCGGTGGAGCGGCCGCGACGCCTGGTTCGACGTGTGGCGCGAGGGCCGCACCGGCTACCCCATCGTGGACGCCGGCATGCGGGAACTGAACGCTACCGGCTTCATGCACAACCGCACGCGCA
>CAZMQP010000194.1:0-5107 GCA_964568385.1 uncultured bacterium | reverse complement strand
GCACGTCACGCACGCGGTGCTGTCGTCGGGCGATGCGGGCCCCGCGGCCGCGGCGACGCCAGCGCCGACCATCACCAGCAGTGCCGACACCATCCCCGTGCATCGCGCCCACGCCACGGGCTCAGGCATGTGCGGTGCTCCTCCCCAGGAGTGCCGCCTCACGAGTGCGCTCGTTCGAGTCCGAGCGATATCGTGAAGCTAGGGCTCGCGCCGAAGCGGAAGCAAGCGGAATACTCCGGATCGATGGATCCGCGTTCGCACGGCTTGCTGAGCATTCTCGTGGCCCGTGTCCGGCCGCCCTCACCCTCCCCCCTTCGCCATCTTCGCAATCGCCTGCAGGTCCAGCTCGCCCTTGGCGCCCCAGCCGCGCACGCCGGGCGGGATGGTCGGGCGGAATCGCTCGTAGAGCGCGTAGGCCTCGGTGGCGAGGGCCTTCGGGGTTCGAGACGCCGCCAGCGCGCGCAAGGCGTCCGTGACGGGGTCGAGCGCGTCGCCGAACTTCTGCGTCAGGTAGCGCTCCACCGACTCGGGTGTGACGGGCTTGTCCTTGACCGAGGCGCGCACGCCTTTCGAAGTGGTCACCACCGGCACCTCGCGGCCCAGTAGCGCCACGCTCTCCACGCGCTTCGCCCGCGCGGCCGCCGGCTTCGCCTCGCGCTTCGGCTTCTCGAACACGCCGAGCCGCTGGCCCTTGGCCTGCGCGTTCAAACCCGCCACGGCCTTGCCCAGCGCGAGCGCGGTGGCCCGCGGGTGGCCGAGCCGCTCGGCCACGATGGCCGCCCACAGCGTCAGCACGGGGGCGCGGTTGATCAGGATGGGTGCAGCGGGCATGCGCGCCCTCCCTCGCCGCCGGCCGTCACGGCCGGAATCGCACCATGTGGATCTCGTCCACGCTCTCGCCGTCCACGATCATGCACGCGCGCTCGAGCCCGAATCGCTCGAACCCGCAGCGTTCGTAGAGCGCCACCGCCGCCGGGTTCGCGGCATTGACGGCGAGGTTCACCTGCTGCACGCCCATCGCCTCGAATGCGTGCGCGAGCGCGGTCTCCATCATGCGCCGCGCGAGGCCATGCCGCCTCGCCTCGGGCGCCACGTACACGCCCACGATGAGTCCCTTGTGAGCCAGCTTGCGCTTGGGCTCTCGCAGCAGCGCGAGGGTGCCGACGAGTCGGCCGTCCACGAACGCACCGAGCGCGAGCCGCAGCGGTGAGGACTGCACGCGCTCCTCGAACACGCTCGCCGCGTACTCGCCCTCCTCCTCGGCGCTCGCGGCGAACGCGGTGGGCTCCTCGCGCAGGCCGCGCAGCCGCAACGCGCGATAGGCGTCGGCATCGGCTGGCGTGAGCGGCCGGATCGTCGCGTTCATGCGCGCACCGCCGCCGCCTCGGCGCGCAGGTAGCGCCCGGTGTGCGACGCCTCGCACGCGGCGATGGCGTCGGGCGGGCCCTCGGCGATCAGGCGGCCACCCTCCGCCCCGCCGCCCGGCCCGAGATCCACGAGCCAGTCGCAGTTCCGGATCACGTCGAGATTGTGCTCCACCAGCACCACCGTGTCGCCGCGCCGCACGAGGTCGTCCAGCACCTCGAGCAGCCGCTGGACGTCGGCCCAGTGCAGCCCCACGGTGGGCTCGTCGAGCACGACCAGCGCCGGACTGCCGCTCTTCTCCGTCAGCTCGCGGGCCACCTTGAGGCGCTGGGCCTCGCCCCCCGAGAGCTGGCTGGCCGGCTGGCCCAGTTGCAGGTAGCCCAGCCCCACTCGCCGCAGCACGTGCAGCGCCCGCGTGAACCGCGGCTCCTGGGCGAAATGTTCGAACGCCTCGTCCACCGACATCGCGAGCACGTCGCGGATGTCCTTGCCGCGGTAGCGCACCTCGAGCACCTCGGGCCGGAAGCGGGCGCCCAGGCACACCTCGCACGGCACGCTGAGGTCGGCGAGGAAGTACATCTCCACCGTCACCCAGCCGGCGCCCTCGCAGTGGTCGCAGCGGCCGCCGGCGGTGTTGAACGAGAACGCCCCGTCCTTGAGGCCGCGCGCCATCGCCGCCGGCTGGCGCGCGTACACCTCGCGCAGCGCGCCGTAGGCGCCCATGTACGTGACCGGGCAGCTCCGCGGCGTGCGGCCGATCGGCGACTGGTCCACCGACACGGTGCGCCGGAGCGCTTCGAGCCCGCGCACCGCGCGATGTGCGCCGACGGGTTCGTCCTCGCGCGCCTCGAAGTGACGCACCGCGGCGCGAACCAGCACGTCCTCGACCAGCGTCGACTTGCCCGAGCCCGAGACGCCGGTCACCGCGGTCATGCGGCCGAGCGGGAAGCGCACCGTGACGTCGCGCAGATTGTGGTGGGTCGCGCCCTCGATCGTGACGAACGCCTTCGGGGCGTCCGCGATGCGTGCCCGTGTCACCTGACGGCGGCCGGCGAGGTAGTCGCCGGTCACCGAGCCCTCCACCTCCAGGATGGCGGCGGCGGGCCCGGCGTAGAGCAGCTGGCCGCCGAGGCGGCCCGCGCCCGGGCCGAGGTCGGCGAGATGCTCGGCGGCGCGGATCACGAGCGGCTCGTGCTCCACCACCACCAGCGTGTTCCCGCGGCCGGCCAGCTCGTGCAGGATGCCGAGCAGCGTGTCGGTGTCGCGCGGGTGCAGCCCCACGGTGGGCTCGTCGAGCACGTAGAGCGTGTCGGCGAGGTCGGCGGCGAGCGCGTTGGCGAGCTCGATGCGCTGCGCCTCGCCGCCCGACAGCGTGCGCATGGGCCGGTCGAGCGTCAGGTAGCCGAGGTCCACCCGCACCAGGAACCGCAGGCGAGAACGCACCTCCCCCAGCGGCGTCGCCGCGATGGTGCGCTGCCGCCCGCTCAGCGGCAGCGCGTCGAAGAAGGTGAGCGCCTCGGCGACCGGCATCGCCGTCACCTCGCCGATGGTGCGCTCCCCGAGCCGGACCGCGAGCGCCTCCGGACGCAGCCTCGCCCCGTGACAGGCGGTGCAGCGCCGCGGCGACTGGTAGCGCTTGACGATGAAGCGGTTGCCGGCCTTGTAGCTCTTCTGCTGCAGGCGCTCGAGGAACCCGATCGCGCCGCGGAACTGGTCGCGCCCGCGCAGCACCAGCGTGCGCTGCGCGGCCGTGAGCCTGGCCCACGGCTTGTCCACCGGGATGCCGTGCTCGGCGGCGAACGCCTGCAGCTTGGGCCACATCACCGAACGCCACGACTTGGCCCACGGGTCGATGGCGCCGGCGCGCAGCGTCTTCGTGCCGTCGGGCACGATCAGCTCCTCGGTGAACGTCAGCACGTCGCCGAACCCCTTGCAGGTGGGGCATACGCCGAGCGGGCTGTTGAACGAGAACAGCGCGGGCTCGGGCGTCGCCGCCGGCGTGCCGCACGCCGCGCACTCCCAGCGCTCGCTCCGCGGTGAGACCTCCGCCCCATCGCCCACCACCAGCAGCAGGCGGCCCTCGCCGCGGCGGAACGCCTGTTCGCAGGCCTCGGCCAGGCGCGTGCCCTCGCCCGCCTCCCAGCGGAAGCGGTCGGCGATCACGAGCGCTTCCTTCGTGCCGCGCGGGAGCCTGGGGAGCGGCTCGAGTGCCGCCGGCTCGCCGGCGAGCCAGATGCGCGTGAACCCGGCGCTCAGCAGATGCCCCGCCTGCGCCTCCCACGTCAGCCGCGGCGACAGCGTCAGCGGCGCCAGCACGGTGATCCGCGCCCCTTCCGGCCACGCGGCCGCCTCGGCCGCGATCGAGGCGGGCGAGTCCACGCGCACGGCCTCGCCGCACTGCACGCAGTGCACGGTGCCCAGCCGGGCGAACAGCAGGCGCAGGTGGTCGTGGATCTCGGTGGACGTGCCCACCGTGGAGCGGGCGCTGCGGGCGGGCGCCACCTGCTGGATGCTCACGGCCGGCGTCAGCCCGGTGATCGAGTCCACGTCGGGCCGCGGCAGCCGGTCGAGGAACTGCTTGGCGTAGGTCGAGACCGACTCGACGTAGCGGCGCTGGCCCTCGGCGTAGAGCGTGTCGAACGCGAGCGACGACTTGCCGCTGCCGGAGACGCCGGTCACCACGGTCAGGGCGCCGCGCGGCAGGTCGAGGTCGAGCCCCTGCAGGTTGTGCTGGCGGGCTCCGCGAATGCGGATGAAGGCGGGGGGCTGGGAGGTCACGGACGCTCGGGATGCGCGAGAGGAGGGCGGGATGCGGTTCCTCGGCATCCTCGGGCCGCGAGGCCATCCCGGCAAGAGCGCGGGCGACCCGGGCCTCCGTGCGCGGGCCGCCGCGCAGGACCGAAGGTCGCCGCTCGGTCCATGAGCGCGGAACCCTTCGATCGGATCGCGGCGAACGGAAATGGGGCAGATGGATGAAGGGCGAGCCGGCGTGAGCCGACCCGCCCTTCAGGACGTGCCAGGTCCAGAGAACCGGTTACTTCTTCTTCTTCGCGGCCTTCTTCTTGGTGGCCTTCTTCTTCGCAGCCTTCTTCTTGGCAGCCATGGTAGAGATCACCTCCTCCAAGCTGGACGTGATGCCTCAGCGAAGATCCAATCCGTCGGCGCGAGGTTCGCGCCTCGCCTTCCTAACATGTGCACGGTCCGTGCCACGAAGATGATGAGCGTTGGCTCGTGGCCTCCAATGCGTTGCAGCACAACGATAAGAGCCCTGTGCGAGGGTCTCGCACCGGGCTCCGGAAGGTCGAGTTCGGGTCCGCCGCACATCGGCTAAGTGTCCATATTATGGACCGTTACGCGATTGCCGACGCACAAGATGTTGGCTTGCAAGCAGATACGATGAAGTGTCCGTTTCATGGACAGTGTCAAGAGACTGGACGTTCCTCGGTCTCCTCGATGCGCATGCGGCGCAGCTTCTCGATCAATCCCTGCCGCGAGATGCCGAGGATGCGCGCGGCGCGCGACTTGTTGCCCGCGGTGCGGCGCAGCACCTCGCTGATGTGATCGGCCTCGATCTCGGCGAGCGTCGGCAGCGACAGCACGTCACGCACCGTCTCCGAAGCGGCCGACCCCGGCGCCGTGCGCCGCCCGAGCAGTTCGGGCGGCAGCAGGTCGGCCTCGATGACGTCGCCCTCCTCGAGCAGCACCACGCGCTCGATCAGGTTGCGCAGCTCGCGCACGTTGC
>CAZMQP010000193.1:0-5139 GCA_964568385.1 uncultured bacterium | reverse complement strand
GCACCTTGCCGGGCGCGTTCGAGCGCCTCGAGCAGTTCGGGAGTGACGAGCGGCTGGTCGGCGGCGACCACGCCGCCGCGCGCCACGCCGGCCGCGCCGATCGCGGCGGCGACGGCCGCGAGCGGGCCGCGGCCGTCGTCGTGCACACGCGCGGCGCCGGGCGCCTCCGGCAGCGCCACGTCGTGCGGGGCCACGAGCACGGTGCGGGTCACGAGCGGCGCCAGCGTCGCGCACGCGCGCGCGAGCAGGCTGCGGCCGGCCACGTCCACCGCGGCCTTGGGGCGCCCGGCCGCGAGCCGCGCGCCGCGGCCGCCGGCCAGCACCACGCCGAGCGTGCCGGGCACGCTCAGTACCCCGCCCGCTTGTCCACGACGTTGCGCAGCGGCGCGCCCGCCAGGAATCGCGTGAGGTTGTCCTCGAACTGCGCCATGGCGCGCTCCCAGTAATCGGGGCCGTGGCCGGCGGTGTGCGGCGTCAGGATCACCTCGGGAAGGTCCCACAGCGGACTGTCGGGGGGCAGCGGCTCCACGGCGAACACGTCGAGCGCCGCACCCGCGAGGGCTCCCGAACGCAGCGCCTCGATGAGGGCCGGCTCGTCCACGAGCCCGCCGCGCCCGAGGTTCAGCAGACGCGCGCCCGGCTTGAGACGCGCGAGCGCGGCCGCATCGAGCAACCGTTCGGTCGCGGGCGTGAGCGGCGGCACGAGCGCGAGCCAGTCCGCGCGGGCGAGCAGTTCGGTCAGCCGTTCGGGTCCCCACTGCTCGTGGGCCGGATCGGCCGGCTGCTGCGGGTGGCGGCGCACCGCGAGCACCTGCATGCCGAACGCCCGCGCCAGGCGCGCGATGGCGCGACCCACCTCGCCGAAGCCGACGAGTCCGAGCGTGCGCCCGGCCAGCTGCCCGAGGCCCGGGCTCCCTCCGGTCATCTGGGCCTGCGCCCAGCGGTGCTCGCGCTGCGCGGCGTGGGCCGCGTGCAGCCTCCGCTCCAGCGCCAGCATCATGCCGAACGCCTGCTCGGACATGGACGTGGCATGCAGCCCGCGGGCGTTGGTGACCACGACCGGGCTGTCCACCAGTGCCGGGAACAGCGCGCCGCCGACCCCGGCCGAGGTCACGTGCACCCAGCGCAGGCGCGTGGCGCGCGCGAAGTTGTCCGGACGCACGCAGAACCCGAGCACGACATCGGCGTCCGGCAGGACCTCGGAGGCATGGGCCGCGGACGTGGCGCTCACGAAATGCAGCTCCGGGAAGCGGGCCGCCGTCGCCGCCAGGCGTGCGGCGGGCAGGTCCCACGTCCCGGCGGGATCCCGGACGCACTCGAGGACGGTCAAGGTGGGCATGGGCCGCCAGAGTGCCACATCCCGCCCGCCCGCCGCGCGCCGGAGCGTGCTTGCGCCCCGCGGGGCCCGGCCGATAGATTCCGTCGGCTCGAACCGGGGTTCCCGCACACCACGCTCAGGAGGCTGGATGTCTCTGCGCTCATCACTCCGCGCCGCGCTGGCGCTGCTGGCGCTGGCCGTGTCGGCCTCGTCCGCGGCCGCCGGCCCATGGGTGCTCTCGCCCAACGACTTCCACGCCTCGCTCGGAGGCAGCTTCTTCTCGGCCGGCTCCGCCTACAACGCCGACGGCGACCGCGTCGCGCTGGGCGGGCTCGCCGAACGCCGCGCCATCGACGCCAGCGTCGAGTTCAGCGTCCGGCGCTGGCTGGGGATGCGCCTGGCGATCCCGGTCGTCAGTGCGACGTCGCGCGACAACTCCAGCGGCACCGCGTTCACCAACACCGGCCTCGGCGACCTGCGCATGGGACTGCGCGTGCCGATCGTGTCGGGCGCCACGGCGCTCGCGCTGAACCTCGACTGGCAGGCTCCCAGCGGCTACAACCGCGTGCTCGCGCCGCTCGTCGCCGACGACGCCGGCAAGGGCGCGGGCGCCGGCCTGCAGAAGCTCGAGGCCAGCCTGCAGCTCGGGCTCCCGCTCGGACAGCGCGGCTTCCTCCAGCTCGGCGGCGGCTACCGCCACGAGGGCCTCGTCTTCGGCTCGCGCAAGACCGACGGCGGCCCCGGCGACCCCGAACTCGACTGGGCCGACCACATGACCGCGGATGCGGCCCTCGGCGTGTGGTTCACCGAGCGGCTCCTCGTCGCGGGCGTCTACCGCGCCGAGATCGCGGGCGCCACGGGGCGTCAGGTCGCCGGACCGGGGAACACGCTCGTGGACGACGAGGTCACCACCCAGCTCGCCGGCTCGCGCATCACCTACCGGGTGGACGACCGGCTCGACGTCTTCGCCGGCTCGTGGCACTCGCCCGGCGGCACCAACGTGCTCCACCTCGACCAGTTCCACGCCGGGATCGCGTGGAAGAGCACGCGCCTGAACCGCCTCCAGGGCTTCCTCGGGAACGCGAAGCGGCCCTGATCGCGCGAGGCCGCCGGCCTCACGAGGAGCGCCCATTCCCGTCCACCTCGCACGATTGCTCCACCACCTCGCCCGCTATCGCGGCGGGCTCGCGTGGGGCGTCGTGTGCGTGGCGGCGGCCAACCTGGTGGCGCTCGCGCAGCCGCAGGTGCTGCGCCTCGCCGTGGACGACCTCTATCGCGGGGTCACGGCCGAGAAGCTGGGGCGCTACGCGCTGATCCTGTTCGCGATCGCGGTGGTGGCGGGTCTGTTCCGCTACGCCATGCGGCAGACGCTCATCGCGATCTCGCGGCGGATCGAGTACGACCTCCGCAACGAGCTGTTCGCCCACCTGCAGAGCCTGCCGCTGCCGTGGTTCCAGCGGCACCGCACCGGCGAGCTGATGAGCATCGCCACCAACGACATGGCGGCGGTGCGCATGATGCTCGGGCCGGGCGTGATGTACACCGTGAACACGCTGTCGGTGGGCGTCGTGAGCATCGCGTTCATGCTCGCGATCAGTCCGCGTCTGACGTTCTGGTCGCTGCTGCCGCTGCCGCTCGTGTCCCTCTCGGTGTGGTACTTCGGTGACCGCATCCATCGCCGCTTCGAGCAGGTGCAGCAGCGCTTCGCCGGCCTCTCCGCACTGGTGCAGGAGAACCTCGCCGGCCTGCGCGTGGTGCGGGCGTTCGCGCACGAGCGGCGCCAGCGCGAGCGGTTCCAGGCGATCAACGAGGACTACCGCCAGCAGAATCTCGACCTCATCCGCACGTCGGGGCTGTTCCAGCCCGCGCTGGCGCTGTTCGCCGGACTGGGGGCGCTGATCGTGCTGTGGGCGGGCGGGCGCGAGGTCATGGCGGGCCGCATCACGCTGGGCCAGTTCGTGGCGTTCACCGTGTACCTCGCCATGCTGAACTGGCCGATGGTGGCCCTCGGCTGGGTCATCAACCTGTTCCAGCGCGGCTCCGCCTCGTTCCGGCGCATCACCGACATCCTCGACACCGCCCCCGCCATCGCCTCCCCCGCCGTGCCCGTCGCACCGGCCGGGACCGGCGGCGCCATCGAGTTCCGCAACGTCACCTTCACCTACCCCGGCGCTTCGGAACCGGCCCTGCGCGACGTGAGCTTCCGCGTCCCGGCCGGCGGCACCGTGGCCCTGGTCGGGCGCACGGGCTCGGGCAAGAGCACCGTGCTGGCGCTGCTGCCCCGGCTGTTCGACCCGCCGCCCGGCACGGTGTGGCTCGATGGCGTGGATGTGCGCAACCTCGACCTGGGCGAGCTGCGCGCCCGGCTCGCGCTGGTGCCGCAGGACCCGTTCCTGTTCTCGGCCACGATGCGCGAGAACCTCGCCTACGGCGTCCCCGAGTCGCGCGCCCACGAGGCCGAGCGCGCCGCGGCGGTGGCCCATCTCGACGGCGACATCCGCGGCTTCACCGACGGCTACGAGACGCGGGTCGGCGAACGCGGCATCACGCTGTCGGGCGGCCAGCGCCAGCGCACCGCCATCGCGCGGGCGCTGCTGCGGGACGCCCCCGTGCTGCTGCTCGACGACTGCCTCTCGAGCGTGGACACCGCCACCGAGGACGCGATCCTGCGCGGGCTGGCGGGCGAGATGCGGCGGCGCACCACGCTGCTGGTCGCGCACCGCGTCAGCACGGTGCGCGACGCCGACGAGATCCTGGTGTTCGAGGCGGGCGCGATCGTCGAGCGCGGCACCCACGACGCCCTGCTCGAGCGCGGCGGCGCCTACGCCGCCCTGGCCCGGGCGCAGCGGCTCGAAGAGGAGATCGAGGCCTCATGAGCGCGCACGAGGCCGACGAGGATCTCGGCCGGCCCTACGACCACCAGCTCGTGCGACGGCTCGCGCGCTACCTGCGCCCCTACCGCGGGCAGGTGGCGCTGGCCGGCATCGTGACGCTGGCGGAAGCCGCCATCCAGCTGTGCTTCCCGTTCCTGGTCAAGGAGGCGATCGACCTCGGCATCCGCCACCGCGACATCGCGGTGCTCGACCAGATCGCGCTCACCTACCTCGCCGCGCTGGTGGCGGCGTTCGGCCTGGGCTACCTGCAGAGCCAGATCATGCAGCGCGTCGGGCAGAGCCTGATGCGTGACCTGCGGGCCGACCTCTTCGCCCATCTCCAGAAGCTGCCGGTCGCGTACTACGACCGCCACCCGATCGGCCGCGTGATGACCCGCGTCACGCACGACGTGGATCAGCTCAACGAGCTGTTCACCGCCGGGATCGATGCGCTGTTCGGCGACCTGTTCATGCTCATCGGCATCGTGTTCGCCATGTCGCAGCTCGACGCCGAGCTCCTCGCGGTCACCTTCTCGGTGCTGCCGCTGATCGCGATCATCACCATGCTGTTCCGCTCCCGCGTGCGCCGGGCGTTCCGCGACATCCGCGCGCGCCTGGCCCGGCTCAACGTGTTCCTCAACGAGAACCTGTCGGGGATGAGCACCGTGCAGGTGCTGGGGCGTGAGGCGCGCAACCGGCGGCAGTTCGAGGCGCTCAACGCCGACCATCGCGACGCCCACCTGCGCGTGAACCACTACCACGCGGTGTTCTTCCCGGCGCTCGAGTGGGTCACCGCCATCGCGCTGTCCCTCATCGTCTGGTACGGCGGCCGCCAGGTGATGTGGCAGGGCATCACGCTCGGCATCCTGGTGGCCTTCATCCAGTACACCCAGCGCTTCTTCCGCCCCATCTCCGACCTCTCCGAGAAGTACGGCATCCTGCAGCACG
>CAZMQP010000192.1:0-5145 GCA_964568385.1 uncultured bacterium | reverse complement strand
AGCCCCGCGTGCACGAGCCGGTGCGCCGGCGTGCCCGCGGCCGCGTGCCGGGCGCGGTCGAACAGCGACGGCGCCGGTCCGACGCGCGGCCGGAATCCCAGCGCGCGGCGCGCCTTCCGCGGCCACGGGGCGCGCGCCGCCACCCGGCGGATCGCGGCCCACGGCTCGTCCGGCACCGGCATGGGCGCGGCCGCCGCCAGCCGCCACCACACCCAGCACCACGCGCGCGCCACCGCGCGCCACTCCGCCTCGGCCGCCGCGGCCGCCGGCAGTCGCGCCTCCTCGCGCCAGCGCAGCGCCTCCTCCCAAAGCGCCACGAGGCTTCCGCGAACGTCGCCCATGGGCCCCGCATCCTCCGCGCCCGGATGCTCGCGCAGACGGGACTCGGCCCGCCGCACGCGTTCGGCCGCCGTCGCCGGCCAGGCGCCGGCCTCCAGCGACAGCACACCGGCCACCTCGAGCGCGGCCTTGAGCGTGGCGTGACGGGCGAACCACGGACCGAGCGCGTCGTCCGGCGCATCGCCCGGGCGTGCCCCGAGCAGTTCGGCGCCGCGGTTCTCGATCAGCGCCAGATGCTCCTCGCGGCCGATCGCCTCGGCCCCGAATCCGGGCACCGCCCGCAGCACGGCGGCGTCGCCCTCGAGCAGCCGCCCGTGGGTGCGCAGCGCCAGCGTCCCCGGGCGCGCCGGCAGCCGGGACAGCCCCGCCTCGGTGAGGAAGGCCACCTCCACCGGCGCCACGAATCCCTCGGCCCGCAGCCGCTCGCGCGCCGCCGCGGGCCACGCGCGCGCGCGCGCCGCGTCGCAGGCGGACTCGTCGTCGAGCACGGCATAGAGGTCGAGGTCGGAGAGCGCGACGCGCCGCCCGTCCACGTGCGCCCACACGGCATCACCGCAGGCGTGGCTGCCCGAGAGCACCAGCGCCCGCAGCGGCACGCCCGCCCGCTCGCGCACCGCCACCGCCACCGTGGCGGAGACCGGCGAGCCCGCGGACGCCGGCACGTCCGCGGGCTCGTGCGGGGCACGGGGAACGCTCAGGCCGCGCGAATCGACCATCTGGGATGAAGCCGCGGCGGAGGGATGCGCGCCGGGGGCGTGCGGGGGGAACGGCGCATGTCGCTCCAGGGGTCAGATGCGGCGGTAGATGAACTCCGGGATCTCGAGGACGCGGCGGTTGAGCACGCTTCCCGCGAGCCGCGCGCCCGACTTGCGGAGCAGGTCGGCGGATCTCGCCATCACCGGCCGCTTGGTGCGGCCCGCCTGCACCACGAGGAGCGTCAGGTCCGCGAGCGCCGCCAGGGCCGCGGCATCCGGGGACTCCAGCACCGGCGGACCGTCGATCACGACCCAGTCGAATCCGGCCGAGGTGGCATCCAGCACCGAGCGCAGTTCGCTGGTGCGATAGACCCCCGCCTGCAGGATGTCCTCGGGCGCGGGCACCGCGAACAGGTTCGCGGCCGCGGCCGGTCCGGGCAGGGCGCCGGGCCCCGCGATGCGCGGGTCGGCGACCGCGGTGCGGGCGGCCTCGTCGGCATGGTAGACCGGCCGGCGCACGTGGGCGTCCACCAGCAGGACACGGGTGCTCGGGTCGCGCGCGATGACGCCCGCGAACTGCAGCGCCACGCTGCTCGTGCCCTCGCCGCCCTGCGGCGCGACGAACATGATCACGCGGGAGCTCATGTCCGTCAGCATGGCCTCGAGCGTCAGCCGCAGCGCGGTCATCTCGCGGGTGACGTCGTCGGGGAAGCGGAAGCTCCCGGCCAGCGGCAGGGCCGCGCGATACCCGTCGCCGATCGCTCGCGGGACGGCGGCGGCGCGGGCGGCGCCTCCCGGATGGACCGGCGGCGGCAACGGGGTCACCGGCGCCGGCGCGGCCGCGCGGGCGCGTGAGGACTCGGCCTTCTGGAGCGCGTCGAAGATGCGGGTCATGAGGCGTGCGTCCTCTCTCGAGTGGGCATCACGTGCGCCGTCCGGGGCGCTCGCCGAGCGTGGCGAGCACCGGGAGTTCGAGGTACTCCTCGGCCTGGCTCGGCGTGCGGACCGTCAGGTCGAGGCCGTCCAGGAAGAACGCCAGGCCGATGCCGACGACCAGGCTGAAGGCCGGCGCCAGCGCCAGCCGGACGTAGTCCCGCGTGTTGACGGGCCGCGCCGGGCCGGCGGGGCTCAGCAGGATCACCGTGCGGCCCTGCGACGTGTTGGCGGTGATGCGCGCCTGGTCGCGCGCCATGGCCAGTTCCTCGTAGCGGGCACGGAGGGTCTTGAGCTCGGAATCGAGCTCATCGAGGCTGCCGCGGCTGCTGGGCATCATCGCCAGCCGCCGCTGCACGTCGGCGCGGTCGGCTTCGTAGACTTTGAGCCGCGCCCGCAGCATCGCCATGCGCGACTCCGACATCGTGATGCGGGCGCCGACCTCCCGCTGCAGCAGCCCCTGCAGCGTCTCGAGGGTCTCGAGCGCGTTCTGCACCTCGGCCGCGTCGTCGCGATAGCGCTCGCGCAGCGTGGCGATGCGCGCCTGCTGGTCCACGATCTTCTGCTTGAGCGAGACGAGCGCCGACTCGTTGCTGAACGGCATGCCCAGCGTGGGCAGGTCGATGTCGGGATTCTTCTGCAGTTCGCGCATCGAGCGCAGCGAGATCTCGGCCTCGGCCAGCGCCGCGCTGGTCTCCTGCAGGTTGAGCTGCACGCGGGCCAGTTCGTCCGTCCAGGCGCGGCCCTGGCTCTCGGCGTCGGTGACGCCGGTGGCGGCGCCGAACTGGCGGCGCGCCTCGAGCCGCTGGTCGATCTGCCGGCCGACCTCGGTGAGCTCGGCCTCGAAGAAGCTCTCGGGGCGCCCGAGCGTCAGCTTGTTCTGGCTGAACTCGATGTAGGCGGTGATGAGCGCGCTGCAGATGCGGCGGGCCACTTCGGGATCGGCGTCCACGTAGCCGATGCCCATGACGTTGCTCTTGCCGATGACCTCGACGTCCACCGACGGCACCTGCAGCGTCACGGCGGCGGCGCCCTGGGCGGTCTCCGCCTCGAGGATCTCGCGGGCGCGCTGGATCACCGGCACGCTGCGGGCGACCTCCATCTCGCCGCCCATCGCCTCCTCCCAGTCGCTGAAGACCTGGCGGTTCGGCGACAGCGCGCTCTGCCGCTCGCCGCGCAGCACCTGCACGCGGCCGGAACTGGCGAAGGACGTCGGCGTCGAGGCCGACAGCGACAGCACGGTGATGGTGGTGACGAGCAGAAGGCCGAGGATCAGCCACTTGCGCCGGAACAGCACCGCGAACAACTCGCGCGTCGTCGCCGTGCGATTGGCGTTGGGGGAGGACGTGATGTCGGGAGGCAGGGTCATGACGGCGTCACTCCGCGATGACGCGGGTCACGTAGACCCGGTCGAGGTTGAACAACTGCCAGCCCACCAGCGAGGAGGACAGGATCGCCGAGGTCTCGCCGAACCATTGGCGCACGAACACGTCGATGTTGCCGATGGTCGAACGCGGCACGTACACGATGTCGAAGCGGCCGAGCGGGATGTCGTCGATGTCGGAGCCCTTGAGCAGGCGATCCACCCGCACGCGCGTCACCCGCAGCGTCCGCGCGCCGTCTCGATGGAACACGAGGACGCTGTTGCGGGCCGCGTCGTCCTTGAAGCCGCCCGCCGCGGTGATGGCCTGCAGCAGCGTCGCGAACGGGGCGGCGGGGAACGAGCCCGGCTTCTCGACTCGGCCGAGCACGTGGATCTGGTTGCCGGCGAACTCCTCGACGTGGACCGTCACCCGCGGATTGCGCAGTTCGGCGGAGAGCAGCGCGACGATGGACTGCTGCAGTTCCATCGGCGTCATGCCGGCCGCCACCACGTCCCCCACCGGATGCACGGTGATGCGTCCGTCGGGACGCACCACCGACTTCGCCTGCAGCGGCTGCGGCGCGTTCTCACGCGGACCGAAGTCGAGCGCGAGCTTGTCGCCCGGCACGATGCGGTACTCGGGGACGCGGCTCCAGTCGATCGCGGTCGTGTCGGACGCGGAGGTCGGCGAGATGGCGTGCGCGCTCGGCGCGAGGACACACGCGCAGGCGAGCGCGCAGGCGAGCGCGATCCGAAGGGGCAGCCGTGAAGTGGGGAGTCTCAAGAGCACGCGGTCTCCGAGGAAGGATGGAGGGGCTGATGGCGGCGTGCGACATCCGAGACACGGGGGAGACCACCACGGTGGCGGGGAGGCTCGGAGGGACGCACTCAGGCCCATCAGGGGCCCGGCTGACGACTCGACGGTTCGACCCGCTCGGACTTCTCGGGCCATACCCGAAGCAGTAGCAAGATGCGTCTCGGCTCGTCCTCCGCCTTCGTCTCGGGACCGGTCCCCACGCGTGGGTGGGCCGGGCTGCGAGAAGTATAGGAAGCCGGAAGAATCACTGTCAACGCCTTGTGCCGCATCGGTGAGGGCGGGTCGGCCCGGAGGGCCGGCCGCCCCACCCCGGTTTCGGCACCTCGGCCGCCGGAATCGAGGGGGGAGCGCAACGGCCGCTCGGAACGCGCCCGAACCGCACGCCCCGCCTCCACTCAGGCGAGAGTGCGCTCTCAACCTCCGCCCGGCGTGACCTCCTGGAGCACCACGCTGATGGACCCGATCATCACCTTGGACTTCATGAGCACGGGCATGCGGCGATCGTCGTCGGTGAGCCAGATCATGAGCCGGCCCTTGTTCTTGAAGATGCCGCCCGCCTTGAGGATCGGCTCGATCACCACGCACTCGAAGCGGCCCGCGGGCGTGTTCACCTCCTGCCGGCCGAGGATGCGCACCTCCATCGGCGAGCTCTTGCGGCTGGCGTGGTAGTCGAACTGGATCGAGCCGCCGATGGGCAGCGCCTGGAAGCGCGTGAAGTAGAACGACGAGAGCGCGTCCTGGACGTGCGGCGGGATCTCGTAGGTGCGGCCGTCGTTGTAGCGCGCCTGCGACGACTCGGGACGGAACGAGATGGTGTCGTTGGCGCGGAAACGGCCCTCGCGGCGGTCCTCGAAGTAGCGCCAGCTGAACAGCCCCTCGCGGTCCCACACCGACTCGATGCGGTTGCGCACCTTGTAGACGCGGTCGAAGAAGCCGTTGGACTCGGCGCGCGCGACGAGACGCCAGCTCGGCCGGCCGCGCCAGTCCACCACCTCGGG
>CAZMQP010000191.1:0-5163 GCA_964568385.1 uncultured bacterium | reverse complement strand
CAAGCTGGTCACGCCGGGTCTGGTGGACTGCCACACGCACATGATCTTCGGCGGTCACCGCGCCGCCGAGTTCCAGCTCAAGATGCAGGGCGTGCCGTACACCGAGATCGCGGCGCAGGGGGGCGGCATCCGCTCGACGGTGAACGCCACCGCGGCGGTGCGCGACGACGTGCTCGAGAAGACGCTGGCGGTGCGCCTCGAGCGCTGGCGCGCCAACGGCTGCACGACGGTCGAGGTCAAGAGCGGCTACGGCCTGCAGCCCCGGCGCGAGCTGCGGCTGCTCGAGCTCATGGGCGGCGCCGCGGTGCGCGTGCCGGTGCGCGTGCATCGCACCGCGCTGCTGCTGCACGCGCTGCCGCCCGAGTTCGCCGACAACCGGGCCGCCTACGTCGAGGAGATGGCCGGCCCGGTGCTGACCGAGATCCACCGGCGCGGCATGGCCTCGGCGATCGACGTCTTCTGCGATCCGGTCGCGTTCACGGTCGAGGAATGCCGCCTCGTGCTCGAGCGCGCCCGCGCGCTCGGGCTCCCCATCAAGCTGCACGCCGAGCAGATGGCGCGCATCGGCGGCGCGAAGCTGGCGGCCGAACTCGGGGCCCGCAGCGCCGATCACCTCGAGAGCGCCACCGAGGAGGATTGGCGTGCGCTCGCGGAGGCCGGCACGGTGGGCGTGCTGCTGCCGGCGGCGGCGCTGACGCTGAGGCAGCGGCTGCCGGAGGCCGCCTTGCTGCGCGCCAGCGGCGCCCGCGTCGCGATCGCGACCGACTTCAATCCCGGCACCGCCCCGGCCCAGTCGCTGATGGAGTGCGCCGCGCTCGCCTCTCGCCTGTGCGGGTTCACCGCCGAGGAGGCGCTGATGGCCGTCACGTGGAACGCGGCCCGGGCGCTGGGGGCCGAGAGCGAGGTGGGGCACCTCTCGCCGGGCTCGTGGGGCGATGCCGTGCTGTGGGAGTGCGAGACGCTCGAGGAGCTGCCCTACTGGATGCCCGCTGTGCGTCCGGACACGGTGTTCATGCGCGGGGCCGACCTGGCGCTGCCGGCGGTCGAGCGGCGCGTCTGGCCCTGAGGCCGGGCGGAATGCCCGCCGCCGGGCGGATCGCGGCGGGGCGCTGGTGACTCGGTGGTTGAGTCGTGCGGCGGGGGCTGTGTAGAGTCCTCGGGTTCGGACGCCGGCTCTCGCATGTGCGGCCGCTCCCATCCCGCGCTCACCCACCCCTCTCGGAGGCTCCGTGCGTCCTCGTCCGCTCGCGTTCCTGGCGATCCTCGCCCTGTTCCTGGCCGTCCCCGTCGCCTTCGCCGCCGAGGCCGGCGACGGTCACGAGCCCTCGTTCGATGCGGCGCGCGTGGCCGCGCCGCGCGCCTGGAACCGCCTGCCGGCGCCCGCCTCGGCCGAGGAGTCGCGGCTGCGCGAGGCGGTCGAGGTGCGCAGCGTGGATCCCCGCTACGGCGTGCCTTCCTTCGTGTGGGCACCGCGACGCACCGCGCCCGCGCCCGGCGTGGCCGGACTCCGCAGCGCTCCGGCGCGCACGCCCGACGAGGCGGCCCGCGGGCATCTGGCCGCGCTGGCGCCGCTCTACCGGCTGCAGCGCGCCGATGTCGAGGGCGTGCGGCTCCGCCACGTGCATGACACCGGCCGCGGCGCCGTGATCGCCACCTACGCGCAGGTCGTGGACGGCATCGAGGTGTTCCGCGACGAGGTGAAGGTGTGCATGGACCGCTCGCTCGAACTCGTGTCGGTGGCGGGGCACGTGCCCGGGCGCGGCCTGGCGGCGAGCGGCGATGCCGCCCGCTTCGAACTGTCGGCCGAGCGTGCCGTCGGCGAGGCGCTGCGCGACTTCGGCGCCCTGCCGGCGGCCGCGATGCCCACCGCGGCGCTCGGCGCCGACGAGGGCGGCTTCGAGCGCTTCGAGGCGCCGGCGGCCGTGCGCGCGCTCCCCGGAGGCCGCGCGATCGAGCGGCCGCTGCGCGTGCGCCGCGTGTGGTTCCGCATGCCGGCCGCGCTCGAGCCTGCCTACCACATCGAGGTGATGGGGGAGGCGGCCGCGACCGCCTACGTGATCTCGGCCCGCGACGGCCGCCTGTTGTTCCGGCACAGCCTGATGCAGGACGTGGCCTTCAGCTACCGGGTGTGGGCCGACGCGGCCTCGCCCTTCCATCCCCACGACGGCCCGCAGGGTCCTGCGCCCTCGCCGCACCCGACCGGGCAGCCGAACTTCCACCAGCCCGCGTTCATCGCGCCCTCGCTGGTGACGCTGCAGAACGGGCCGATCTCCACGCTCGATGCGTGGCTGCCGCCGGGCGCCACCGAGACGGTGGGCAACAACGTGGACGCCTACGTGGACCTCGCCTCCCCTGACGGGCTCACCGCGGGCGACTTCCGTGCGGCCGTGACCTCGCCCGGCGTGTTCGACCACACCTACAACCCGGCGCTGGCGCCGAACGTGAGCGTCGGGCAGCGCTCGGCGGCGGTGACGACCCTCTTCTACCTCAACAACTATCTGCACGACTGGTTCTACGACGCCGGCTTCGACGAGGCCTCGGGCAACGCCCAGACCGACAACTTCGGCCGCGGCGGCGCCGGGGGCGACGCCCTCCGCGCCGAGGGCCAGGACTACGGCGGCACCAACAACGCCAACATGTCCACGCCCGCCGATGGGGCTCCGCCGCGCATGCAGATGTACGTCTTCAACGTCGCGTCGGCCCAGGTCACCGTCTCGGCGCCCGCCGGCCTCGCCGGCAGCTACGTCGGCTCGACCGCCTCCGGATTCGGGCCGCAGACCTTCAGCGTCAGCGGCACCGTGGCCGAGGCGCTCGACGGCACCGCGCCCACCACCGACATCTGCAGCGCCGTCGTGAACGGCGCCAACATCGCCGGCAAGATCGCCTTGATCGACCGCGGCATCTGCAGCTTCCCCTCGAAGGTGCAGTTCGCCCAGAACGCCGGCGCCATCGGCGTCATCATGGTGAACAACGTGGATGTGTTCGTGCCCCCGTCCATGTCCGGGTCCTCGGGCACCATCACCATCCCCTGCGTGATGGTGAGCCAGGCGGTGGGCAACGCGATCCGGGCGCAGCTGGGTGCCGGCGTGCAGGCGACCCTGGTGCGGCAGGCCAACGTCCAGCGCGACGGCACCATCGACGGCCACATCGTGGCGCACGAGTGGGGCCACTACCTGAGCAACCGTCTCGTCGGCAACGCCGTCGGCCTGTCCACCAACCAGGCGGGCGGCATGGGCGAGGGCTGGTCGGACTTCATCGCGCTGCTGCTGTCGGCGCGCGCCGGGGACAGCCCCACCGACTTCTCGGGCGTGTACAACGTCGGTCCCTACGCCCTGAGCGGAAGCGGCGTCGCCAATCACGCCTACTACTTCGGCATCCGCCGCTATCCCTACTCGACCGACATGGGCAAGGCCCCGCTCACCTACCGCCACATCGTGCCGTTCAACGCCCTGCCGGCGGGCATTCCGGTGAACTCCAATGCGGATCCGACGGGCTCGAACAACAACCAGGTGCACCGCACCGGCGAGGTGTGGTGCAACATGCTGTGGGAGTGCTACACGGCCCTGCTGCGCGACACGGGACGGCTCACCTTCCAGCAGGCCAGCCAGCGCATGCGCGACTACCTGGTGGCCGGGCTCAAGCTGACGCCCGACGCGCCGACGTTCGTGGACGCCCGCGACGCGTTGCTCGCGGCGGCGATCGCGGCCGACCCGGCCGACTTCGCCCTGTTCGCGCAGGCCTTCGCCAAGCGCGGGCTCGGGACGGGCGCGGTGGCGGGCCAGCCCACCGACAACTCCGGCGCCGTCGAGAGCTTCGCCGTGGGCGGCGACCTGCGCATCGCGTCGGTGTCGCTGACCGACGACGTCCACTCGTGTGACGACGACGGCTATCTCGACAACGGCGAGACGGGCACCCTGAGCATCGAGGTGTTCAACAACGGCGCCGCCAGCCTGTCGAACGGCACGCTCACCGTGACCTCGCCCACTTCGGGCGTCAGCTTCCCCTCGGGCAACGTGCTCTCGCTGCCGGCGACCACGCCATTCACCACGGTGACCGTGAACGTGCCCGTGGACCTGTCGGGGGCCGCCGCCAACGCCCTGCTGAGCCTGCAGGTGGAGGTGAACGATCCCGGGCTCCTGCAGGCGGGGCCGCGCACGGCCACGCTCCACGACTGGGCGCACTCCGACGAGGCGTTCGCCACCAGCGATGACGCCGAGGCGCATGCGAGCGCATGGGTGTCCGATGCCGCCCCGGGCGCGCCGGGCGGCCCGTGGCGCCGCGTGCGGGTGTCGCCGAGCGACCACGAGTACTTCCTCGAGGACGTCGGCACCACGACCGACCTGCGGCTCGTCTCGCCCCCGCTCGTCGTGAGCGCGGTGCAGCCGCTCACGATCACGTTCGCGCACCGCTTCTCGTTCGAGTGGGACGCCGGGGCCAACTACGACGGCGGCGTCATCGAACTGAGCAGCGACGGCGGCGCCAACTGGGTGGACATCGGGGCCAGCACGTCGCCCGGCTACAACGGCTCCATCAACGGCGCGGGCAATCCGCTCTCCACGCGCAACGGCTTCGTTCGCGCCAGCAGCGGCTATCCCGCGATGGTCGCGACCACGGTGTCGCTGGGCACCACCTATGCCGGGCAGACCGTCCGGATCCGGTTCCGGCACGGCGCCGACCCCGGAGTCGGCGGTCCGGGCTGGTGGATCGACGACATCGCGGTGAGCGGCATCACCAACACGCCGTTCATCGCGCTGGCGCCCGAGACGGGCAGCTGCGCCCCGCTCAGCGCGGGCGGGCCGCCGCCCACCGACCTGGCGCTCGCGGTGAGCGGCCGGCATCCCGCCCCGGGCGCGGCGCGCCTGCGCTTCTCGCTGCCGACCGCCCAGCGCGTGACGCTCACGGTGCACGACCTGGCCGGACGGCGCGTGGCGACGCTCGCCGAGGGCGAGTTCTCGGCCGGCCACCACGAGGCGTCGTTCGCACGCCGCGCGGACGGCGCGACCGCCGGTCCCGGTGTCTATTTCGCACGCCTCACGGCGGGGGACCAGAGCCTCACGCGACGGCTCGTGCTCGTCCGCTGATCCCGGCCGTACCCACCCGAGTCAAGGACCGACCCGATGCCCCGCCTCGTCGAATGCGTTCCGAACTTCTCCGAGGGCCGCC
>CAZMQP010000190.1:0-5183 GCA_964568385.1 uncultured bacterium | reverse complement strand
CGGCATCGCGATCGCCATCGGCGCGATGGTGGACGCGGCCATCGTGATGGTGGAGAACGCGCACAAGCACCTCGAGTCGGCGCCGCCGGGCGCGGACCGGCAGGCCGTGCTGGTGGCGGCCGCGCGCGAGGTGGGACCGCCCATCTTCTTCTCGCTCCTCATCATCACCGTGGCGTTCCTGCCGATCTTCGGGCTGAACGGCCAGGCCGGCCTGCTGTTCAAGCCGCTCGCGTTCACCAAGACGTTCGCCATGGGCTTCGCCGCGCTCGTCTCGGTCACGCTCGCCCCCGCGCTCATGGTGATGTTCATCCGCGGCCGCATCCGCCACGAGAAGGACCACCCCGTCTCACGCGCGCTGATCGCGGTCTACCGGCCGTTCGCATGGGTGGCGCTCAAGAATCCCAGGACCACGATCGCCATCGGCCTCGCCGCCGTGCTCGCGACGGTGCCGATGGCGATGCGGCTCGGCAACGAGTTCATGCCGCCGCTCAACGAGGGCGACGTGCTCTACATGCCCACCACCTTCCCCAACATCTCGATCGAGGAGGCCAAGCGCCACCTGCAGGTACAGGACCGGCTGATCCGCTCGGTGCCCGAGGTGGCGTCGGTGTTCGGCAAGGCGGGGCGCTCGGAGACGCCCACCGATCCCGCGCCGCTGTCGATGGTCGAGACCGTGGTTCGGCTCAAACCGAAGGCGGAGTGGCGCATGATCGACGACACCCGCTGGTACTCCGGCTGGGCGCCCGAATGGCTCAAGCCGGTGTTCCGGCCGTTCTGGCCCGACCGGCACCGGCTCACGTGGAAGGAGCTGACCGCGGAGCTCGACGAGAAGGTGCGGCTGCCCGGATGGACCAACGCGTGGACCATGCCCATCAAGACGCGCATCGACATGCTCTCGACCGGCATCCGCACGCCGATCGGCGTCAAGGTGTTCGGGGCCAGCCTCGACACGGTGGAGCGGATCGGCATGGATCTGGAGCGGGTGATCACGACCGTCCCCCACACGCGCAGCGTGTACTCCGACCGCAGCACCGGCGGCACCTACATCGACATCATCCCCGACCGCCGGGCGCTCGCGCGGTACGGGCTGACCGTGGGCGATGTGCAGGACGTGATCGAGGCCGCCATCGGCGGGCAGCCGGTCGGCGAGACCGTCGAAGGCCGCAACCGCTTCACCGTCAACGTGCGGTATCCGAGCGCGCTGCGGCAGGACCTGGACCATCTGCGGCGCGTGCTCGTACCGCTTCGAAGCGGGAAGCCGTCTGCGGGCATGGGCGTCGGCATGAGCGCGGTTCCGCCGGAGGCCCCTGTGATGCTCGCATCCGCCGGCATGTCGGATGCCGGCCGCGATCCGCCGCGCGGTTCGGGCGATGGCATGGGGCGTTCGAGCGGCATGGCCAGCGGCATGAGCGGGGGAGGCCCGGGCCGTTCACTGCCGCCGGGGCCCGGCGCGGCGGCCGCCGCGCCCCTCTGGCCCGAGCCGGCCACCGCGCATGTGCCGCTCGGCCAGATCGCCGAGGTGCGGGTGGCTTCGGGCCCGCCCATGATCCGCGACGAGGACGGCATGCTCGCCGGCTACGTGTACGTGGACATGGACCCGGGCAAGGTGGACATCGGTTCGTACGTGGACCAGGCGAAGCGGGCGGTGGACGCGCAGGTGCGCATGCCACCGGGCTACTCGCTCAAGTGGACCGGGCAGTACGAACTGCTTCAGCAGATGCAGTCGCGCATGCGGTTCCTGGTGCCGCTGACGCTCGTGATCGTGCTGTTGCTGCTCTACATGACCTTCGGCAGCCTGGCCCAGGCGCTCATCGTGCTCGCGTCGGTGCCCTTCGCGCTGGTCGGCAGCGTGTGGCTGCTGGCGATCCTCGAGTACAACCTCTCGACCGCCGTGTGGGTGGGGATCATCGCGCTCGTCGGTCTGGCGGCCCAGACGGGCGTGGTCATGCTGGTCTACTGCGACAGCGCCTACCACAAGTTCAGGGCAGAGGGCCGCATCCGCGATCTGGACGACATCATCGAGGCCACGCTCGAAGGCTCCGTGCAGCGCGTGCGTCCCAAGCTGATGACCGTGGCGACCACCATGATCGGCCTGCTGCCGCTGCTGTGGTCGCAGGGCGCCGGGGCGGATGTCATGAAGCGCGTGGCGGCACCCATGGTGGGCGGGCTGTTCACGTCGGCGTTCCTGACGCTCGAGATCATCCCCGTGGTCTACGCCTACTGGCGGTTCGCGCAGCTGCGGCGCGAGCAGAAGGAGCGGTTGAAGGCGGTGTGAGCCGGGGCCCCGCCGCGCCGGGCCCCCGGCGAGTGCGAATCGAGTGCGAGGTGGCGGCATCGTAAGCGCTCCCTTGAGGTTGCAAGCCCCTCTCCGCGGAGTCCGATGCGCCCGAGCCCGCCGCTTCTCATCCTGGCCGCGCTGATCGCGCTGTCCACGCTCCCGCCGGCCGCGTTCGCGCAGACCGGCGTGCTCCGCGGCGTCGTGCTGAACGCGCGCGACAACGCCCCGGTGGCGTTCGCACGCGTGCAGATCCCCTCTCTGCAGCGCGGCGCGCTGACCGGCGAGGACGGCCGCTTCGAGTTCGCGGCGCTCCCGGCCGGCAGCTACTCGCTGACCGTGCAGCAGCTCGGGTTCCGCTCGGTCACGCGGACCGAGATCGAGGTGAGCCCGGTGCGCCCCGCCGTGGTGGAGGTGCGGCTCGAGGAGCAGGTCGTGCTGCGCGACTCGGTCGAGGTGGTGGCCTCACCCTTCCGGCGCAGCCCCGAGAGCCCGGTGAGCGTGCAGAGCCTGGGCGCGGCCGAGATCGAGCGGCTGCCGGGGGGCAATCGCGACCTCTCGCGCGTGGTGCAGAGCCTGCCCGGGGTGGCGAGCTCGCCCAGCTTCCGCAACGACGTGTTCGTGCGCGGCGGCGCGCCGAGCGAGAACCGCTTCGACCTCGACGGGGTGCGGGTGCCCAACATCAACCACTTCGCCACGCAGGGCTCGACGGGCGGGCCCGTGGGCATGATCGATGTGAACCTGATCCAGGAGGTCGAGCTCCTGACCAGCGCCTTCCCGGCCGCCCGCGGCGATGCGCTCAGCTCGGTCATGCGGTTCCGCATGCGCGAGGCCAACGACGAGCGCCTGACCACGCGCCTGACCCTGGGCGCCTCCGACCTGGGGCTGACGGTGGACGGGCCGCTGGGCCCGAGGGCCGACCTCATCGTGTCGGCGAGGCGCTCGTATCTGCAGTTCCTGTTCAAGGCGCTCGGGCTGCCGTTCCTGCCCACCTACAACGACCTGCAGTTCAAGAGCCGCATCCGCGTGGGCCCGAAGGACGACGTGCAGCTGATCGGGCTCGGCGCCATCGACCAGTTCGAGCTCAACGAGTCGGCGGGCGAGGGCGATGCGTTCGATCGGTACCTGCTCGACAACCTGCCCATCACCCCGCAGTGGAACTACGCGGCGGGCGGGGTGTGGCGGCACTTCGGGCCGGGCGGCGTGCGCACGGTGGTGCTGAGCCGGAGCCAGCTCGACAATCGCGCCGAGAAGTTCCTGCGCAACGACGCGTCCGACCCCGCCAATCGCGTGCTCGACTACCACTCGACCGAGTCCGAGGACGATCTGCGGCTCGAGTGGTCGCGCGCCTCGGGGCCGTGGCGCTGGCAGTACGGCGCCGGGGCGACGCGCGCGCGCTACACCACCGACACGTTCCAGCGCCGCGCCACTCCAGCCGGCGTGGTGCAGGTGGACTACGACTCGGCGCTCGACCTGTTCAAGGGCAGCGCGTTCGCGCAGGTGAGCCGCGGCGTGCTCGAGGACCGCCTGAGCGCCTCGCTGGGGCTGCGGCTCGATGCCAGCGACTACTCGCGCGAGACGCGCTCGCCGATGGAGCAGTTCTCGCCGCGGCTGGCGCTGTCCTACGCGGTCACTCCGTCGCTGAGCGCGAGCGCCAGCGTGGCGCGCTACTTCGCGCTGCCCGCCTACACCGTGCTCGGCTACCGTGACTCGACCGGGCGGCTCGCCAACCGAGATGCCGGCGTGCGCGCGATCCGCAGCGACCATGCGGTGGCCGGGCTCGAGTACCGCACGCGCATCGACTCGCGCTTCACGCTCGAGGGCTTCTACAAGCGCTACGCCGATTACCCCTTCCTGACGCGCGAAGGGGTGAGCCTCGCCAACCTGGGCGCCGACTTCGGCGTGATCGGCGATGCGCCGGCCACGTCGGGTTCGCGCGGCCGCGCCTACGGCGCCGAGCTGCTGGCGCAGCAGCGGCTGTACCGCGGCTGGTACGGCATCGCCGCCTACACGTTCGTCCGCAGCGAGTTCACCACGGCGAGCGGCGCCTTCGCGCCATCGGCGTGGGACAACCGCCACATCGCCTCGCTCACCGGCGGCCGCCGCTGGGCGAGCGGCTGGGAGGCGGGGGTGCGGCTGCGGGCGCTGGGCGGCGCCCCCTACACCCCGGACGACCTGGCGTTGTCGTCGCTTCGCGAGGTGTGGGACGCGGCCGGCCGCGCCCAGCCCGACTACTCGCGGCTCAACTCGCAGCGCAACGGCACGTTCACCCAGCTCGACGTGCGCGTGGACAAGCGCTGGCTGTTCGGGACGCGCGCACTGGAGGTGTACCTCGACGTGCAGAACCTGACGGCCGCCACGGTGCGCACGGGGCCGGTCGTCACCGTGCAGCGGGACGCCGACGGCCGCCCGCTCGTGGACCCCGCCGACCCGGGCCGCTACCTGCTCGAGACCCTGCCCGCGCAGACCGGCACCGCGCTGCCCACGATCGGGCTGCGGTTCACGTTCTAGCATGAGCCGCGACCCCGGCTTTCCGCCCCTCCCCGGCGGCCCCGAAGATTCCACTTCCCCTCTACTGCACACCTGTGTAGTATGCGGCCCGAAGGCAAGGCGACCGCGCCCGCCGCGGCCCCCTGACACTCAGAACGCCCCTGCGAAGGAGACGCAGACCATGAGCTACAACACGTCGACCGCCGCGAGCCCCAAGGAACGGACCAAGGCGCTGGACCTCGCCCTGCAGCAGATCGAGAAGCAGTTCGGCAAGGGCGCCATCATGAAGCTGGGCGACGAGGGCAAGGCGCCCGAGTTCGAGGTCATCCCCACGGGCTCGATCGGCCTCGACCAGGCGCTCGGCGTGGGCGGCGTGCCGCGCGGCCGCATCATCGAGATCTACGGGCCCGAGTCCGCG
>CAZMQP010000189.1:1640-5185 GCA_964568385.1 uncultured bacterium | reverse complement strand
GCGGGCAGGACCTGATCTTCCCGCACCACGAGAACGAGATCGCCCAGAGCGAGGCCTGCACGGGCAAGCCGTTCGCCAACTACTGGTGCGAGAACGGGCTCGTGAATCTGAGCGGCGCCAAGATGTCCAAGAGCGTGGGCAACTTCTTCTTCATCGAGGACATCGCCGCCCAGGTGGATCCCGAGGTCACCCGCTTCTACCTGCTGTCCACCCACTACCGCAGCCCCATCGAGTTCAGCCTCGAACGGCTCGCCGAGGCCGGCACCGCCTACGCCCGCCTGCGCGGCCCGCTCGAGCGGACCGCGGCCTGGACCGCGCCCGAGGGGCCGGCGCCGGGCGGCGAACTGGGCGAGGCGGTCGCCGAGGCCGACCGGCTGTTCCACGAGGCCATGCAGGACGACTTCAACAGCGCCGCCGCGCTGGGGCACCTCTTCGACCTGGCCCGGGCGGTCAACCGCTCGCTCGACGAGGGCGGGGGGGCGGAGGCGGTGCAGGGGGCGAGGCGGCTGCTGGCGCTGGGCGCCATCCTGGGGCTGTTCTGGAAGGCACCGGCGGCCGAGGAGGCGTGGCCGGCCGAGGTCACCGCCCTGGCCGAGGCGCGCCTCGCCGCCCGGGCGGCGAGGGACTGGAAGCGCTCCGACGAGCTCCGGGACCAGCTGGCCGGGCTCGGTGTGCTCGTCGAGGACGGCCCCAAGGGCCAGAAGCTCAAGCGCCGCTAGGCGGACCGGGGGGGGGGGCGCCGCCCCCCGCACAAACTCCTTGCCTCGGTGCGGCCATCGGCCTAGCCTTCCTGTCAGGTCCGGGCGTTGGTGTGCCGCGACGCGCGTGAGGTTCCCGACCGGGACCGTCCGCGTTCGTCACAGCGCATCCGTTCGGACCGTTTGTGTTCCAGGTGACAGCTTGACTGGGTTCCAGGAAAGGACCTCATGCAGCGGTTCCACCGACATCGTTTCTGGACCATCGTCCTCGCCTCCTGTCTGGCGACCGGCGCCTGGTCGGCGTCCCCCGAGATCGCGCGAGCGATCGACTTCGGGATCGACGGCGACCCGGACTTCCGCACTCCGAGCGCTCCTCCCCCCCCCACGGGGACGGGTGACCCGGACATGCCCTCGGGGACGTCGCGTTCGACGCCTCGCACGGGTGTGACGCGCGGGGGTGCCGGTCAGCTCCGCGGGCAGTCCGCCCCCACCGGCGTGCTCTCGGAACAGGCGGTCTGGACGTTGCGTCTGTGGATCGCCCTGCGCACCGTCCGCTCACTGCAGCGCTGAGCTGGCCGGCCGCGACGGCGAATCCGAACACGAGACGACGACTGGAGACGGGCGTACCGATGGACGACCGGAATCCGATCGCACATCTCGAACAGCGACTGGTGCACGCGACCGCCGGAGAGGCGGTCGCGGCACTCGCCGACCTCGAGATGCTCGCGGATCTCTACATGCAGGCGGACAGTCACCTGCCCGCCCTCGAGACACTCGACCGGCTGCTCTCGCTGCCGGCCGCCCGCACGCTGTCGCGCGGGCGCCGTCTGGCGCTGGAGTGCAAGGCCGTCGAGTGCCGGATCGCCCGCGGGGACTGCCAGGCCGCGCTCGCGCAGGCCCACGAACTGCTGAACGACGAGGCCGCCCGGGAGTCCTCGGCGCTGCTGACGCGGCTGCACCTGCTGTGCGCGCGCGCCCATCTGCAGCTCGGCCATGTCCCCGAACTGCGCGCCAGCAGCCAGCGCGCGCTCGAGGTGGCCGAGGCGGCCGGCGATCTGTCCGCCGCGGCGCTGGCCCTGATGCACCTGGGCGTCGCGCACTACCGCGAGGGCGACCTCGCCCTGGCGCGCGACGTGAGCGAGCAGGCGCTGGCGCTCTTCCGCCGCCTCGCCGACGTGCCCAACATCGCCCGCGTGCGCAACAACCTCGGGCTCATCCACAAGAACCTGTGCGAGTGGGCCCCGGCGCTGGCGCACTTCGAGGCCGCCCTGGCCGTGTACCGCGAGCAGGGCCTGTTCGCCGAGTCCGCGCGCCCGCTCATGAACCTCGGCATCGTGCTGCAGAAGCGCGGCGACTGGGCCGAGGCGGGCCGCCGCTACCAGGAGTGCGAGCAGGTGCTGCTCCAGAGCGGCGACGAGACGCTGCTGTCGCTGGTCGCCATCGGCATGGGCAATGTCGCCCGCCTGCAGCGGCGCTTCCCCGAGGCCGAGTCCCACCTGCGCGTGGCGCTCGAGCGCGCCCGCCGCAGCGGCGCCCGGCGCGCCGAGGTGCTGGCGCTCGAGTTCCTCGGCGAGCTCGATGCCGATCGCGAGCGCCCCGAGGCCGCGCTCGCCCGTTACCGCGATGCACTGACGCTGGCGGCGCGCACCGCGCCCGAGGGCGACCTCGTGGTCGAGATCGAGCGCCGCCGCGCCGAGTCGCTGTGCGCGCTCGGCCAGCTCGACGACGCCGAGGCCGCCTGTGAGCGCGCCCGCCGGCTCGCCCGCGTCACCGACGACCGCCTCGAGCAGGCGGTCGCCCACCGCGTCGCCGGCGAGATCGCCATGGCGCGCGGCCGCACCCAGGAGGCCCTGTCGGCCTGGGGCACCGCCGAGACCCTGCTGCGGGCCTGCGACGAACGCTACGAACGGGCGCGACTGGCGCTGCTGCTCGGCCGCGCCGTCCCCGCGGCGGCCGACGCGCGGCGTCACCTGCACCGCGCCTGCTCCGGCTTCGCCGAACTGGGCGCCGCGCACTGGCTGGAGCAGGCCGAGGCCGACCTCGTGCGGGTGCTCGGCACGGGCGCGGCCGCGCCGGCCTCCCGCCCCGATTCCGTCATCGGGCGCCGTCATCGCGCGCCCAGCCTGGTCGCGCGCTCGCCGGGCATGCGCCAGGTCGAGTCGCTGGCGCGCCGCGCCGCCGCCACCGAGCTCTCGGTGCTCATCCTGGGGGAGACCGGCACCGGCAAGGAACTCGTGGCCCGCACCATCCATACTCTGTCCCCGCGGGCCGACCGGCCGTTCCTCGCCATCAACTGCGGCGCGCTGCGCGCCGAGCTGGCGCTGTCGCAGCTGTTCGGCCACCGCCGGGGCGCCTTCACCGGGGCGCACGCCGAGGGCGTCGGGCTGGTCGAGGCCGCGCATGGCGGCACTCTGTTCCTCGATGAGACGGGCGAACTGCCGCTCGACGTGCAGGTGACGCTGCTGCGGTTCCTCGAGAGCGGCGAGTACCTGCGCCTCGGCGAGACGCAGGTGCGCCGCGCCGACGTGCGCATCATCGCCGCCACCAACCGGCCGCTGCGCGGCGACGAGGCGGCGCAGGGCTTCCGCCGCGACCTGCTCTACCGGCTCAACGAGATCGAGATCCGGCTCCCGGCGCTGCGCGAGCGCGCCGAGGACATTGTGCCGCTGGCGCGGCACTTCCTCACGTTCTACGGCGGGCTCGAGGGCCCGCGCCTGTCGCCGGATGCCGAAGCCGTGCTCACCGGCTGCGCGTGGCCCGGCAACGTGCGCGAGCTCGAGAACATCATGAAGCGCATCGCCGCCCTGCACTCGGCGCAGGAGAACGAGATCCGCGGCCACCGCACCC
>CAZMQP010000189.1:0-1630 GCA_964568385.1 uncultured bacterium | reverse complement strand
GCTCGACGCCAACGCCCTGCTGCCGCTGCTCGGCGGCTCGCCGGTGCCGGCACCCGACCGGGGCGGTGACCGCACCCGCCACGAGCGCGAGGCCATCCTGGCCGCGTGGCAGGAGGCGGGTGGCAGCAAGACGCGGCTCGCCCAGCTGCTCGGGATCAGCCGCAAGACGCTCTACGAGCGCATCCGTCGGCACCAGCTGACGCTGTAGCGGCCGCTCCGCCGCACCCCGCGCTCGCGTGTGTCACCACCGGCGCGACTGTCACGTTCGGGGTGACACCGCCCAGGCCCTTGTGCGAGAGGGGATTCCGGCGATGATCGCGCCTCCGGCCGTCACCCCGGGCAAGGTGACACCCGCTGGCCGCGGCGCCTGACCGAGCGCGGACACCTGTCAGGACCGCGTCCACAAGCCCAAGCCGAGCAACGTGTTACGGACACGTTTCCACAACCGTCGTGCAATCCGCACGAGCTGGCACGGCCACTGCTCTGTGTACACGACGTGGACGGCAGCGCGAGTCGCCTCGCGAAGCCGGCGGTGGTGAGGGGCCCGTCAGGGGGAGTCGGGTTCCCGGGGATCGGCGGGTCTGCGCGAAGGGGCTGCACCTCCATCGGCGCGCGGCCCGCCCGCCACCTCCACACGGACTTGCAGTCGCAGGACGGGTGCTCCGGCACCCGGGGCTCGTACCCGAACGAGAGCAACGCTCGCGGCCCGGCACGGCGAGGTCGTCGCGCCGGGCCGCGGGGGGATCCTGAAGGGGGGGAGGCTCACCCTAGGTCGGCCTTGAAGCAGTGAAGGCAGTTCGTTCGGACCAAGTGGAATCGCAGTACGACCAAAAAACTGAATACGCCCGGTCAACGAAGCCGTGAGGGCCTGGGAGTTCATCCCGGTCGCTCCCTGCTCTCTCGGGAAGATGCGGTCGGAGGCTCGCCTCCGACCGCTCTTCAATTGCCCCGCGCACGAGTTCACGAGGAATTGCCGCTTCGGGGCCCGAAACCGCTTGCGCCACGCTCGCGCGCTGGTAGCGTGCGGGCCATGGACCATCTCCCCATGCAGTCCCGTTCGCGGTCCGCGTTCCACGCGGCCGCGGCCACACTCCTCGCGCTCATCGCGCTCTCGGCGTTCCTCGCTGGGTGCGGTGGGGCCAAGGAGGAGGCCACCGGTTCCACCGCCACGACCACCGAGACCCCGGCCCCGGCGACCCCGGAGCCCGCCGCCACCCTCGACCCGGCCGCAGATGCCAAGGTCCAGTTCGCGACCAAGTGCGCCACCTGCCACGGAGCCGACGGCCATGGCGACGGCGCCGCCTCGGCCGCGCTCAACCCCAAGCCGCGCAACTTCCATGACAAGGCGTACATGTCCACGCGGACCGACGCCGACCTCATCGACGTGATCACCAACGGCAAGGGTGTCATGCCCAAGTGGGGTGGGCAGCTCACCGAGGGGCAGATCGTGGCCCTGGTGGCCCACATCCGGGACCTCGGCACCAAGCCCTGAAGCGGGCGTCGACTCGCGGATTCTTGACATCGCGAGAGCGCGGCGACTACTGTCCGCCACGCTTTTCGCGCCTGCGGCGCGTGCGCTGGCGTAGCTCAATTGGTAGAGCATCTCATTTGTAATGAGGTGGTTGGGGGT
>CAZMQP010000188.1:0-5191 GCA_964568385.1 uncultured bacterium | reverse complement strand
CGACCTCGAGCTCCTTGGCGATGATCTCCTTGAAGCGCTCTTCGTTGTAAGCACCCATGATCCGTTCACCTCCTTGTCCGTGCCGGCCGCCGCGCGGGCCCCGGCACCCAGGGACTACTCCATCACCATCCCGCCGTCGACCGTCCACGTCTGGCCCGTGACGTACGCCGCGCGCGGGGACGCGAGGAACGCGACCACCTCGGCGACTTCGTCCGGACCGCCGAGGCGCCCGAGCGGGATCTTCGCCAGCAACTCCTGCCGCGCCGCATCCGGCAGCTGCGCGGTCATGTCGGTTTCGATGAATCCGGGGCAGACGGCATTGACCGTCACCGCGCGCGAGGCGAACTCGCGCGCCAGCGCCTTCGTGAACCCGAGCAGCCCGGCCTTCGAGGCCGCGTAGTTGGCCTGGCCGGCGTTGCCCATGAGCCCGACCACCGACGACAGGTTCACGATGCGGCCGTAGCGGGCCTTGAGCATGGTGCGCGCCACGGCGCGCGTGCAGCGGAACGCGCCGGTCAGGTTGGTGTCGAGCACCTCCTGCCACTGGGCATCGCTCATGCGCATGAACAGGCCGTCGCGCGTCAGCCCCGCGTTGTTGACGAGGATGTCCACGCGGCCGAGCGCGGCGAGCGCCGCCTCGAAGGCGCGGTCCACCGACTCGGTCGCGGCGATGTCGGCGGCGAACGCCTGCGCCGTGCCGCCGGCGGCGGCGATCGCCTGCACGGCCGACTCGGCGCGCGCCTGGTTGCGGTTGAAGATGGCCACGCGCGCGCCGCGCGCGGCGAGCCGGTGCGCGACCGCGAGGCCGATGCCGGTGGCGCCGCCGGTCACGAACGCGACCTGGCCGTCGAGTTCCCGGTCCAGCGAGGCAGCGGTCTGCGTGCGGGTCTCGGTCATGCGTTCCTCCCGGCGGTGGGCGCCAGCGCGGCCAGCGTCGCCGCGAGGCTGTCGGGGTCCTCGACGTTCCAGCTCGGCGCGTCCTTGTCGAGCGTGCGCAGCAGGCCGCGCAGCACCTTGCCGGTGCCGAGTTCGACGCAGCCCTCGACGCCCTGCGCCAGCAGCCAGCGCAGGCTCTCCTCCCAGCGCACCGAGGCCAGCAGCTGCGCCTCGAGCGCGGCGCGGATGTCGTCCGCCTTCTGGACCGGCGCGGCGAGCGCGTTGGCGACGATGGGGCAGCGCGCGTCGCGCAGCGTGACCCCCGCGAGCGCCTCGCGCAGGCCCTCGGCCGCGGGCGCCATGAGCGGCGAGTGGAACGCCCCGCTCACCTCGAGCCGGATGGCGCGCTTGGCGCCGCGCGCCTTGGCGAGCTCGCTGGCGCGGTCCACGGCCGCCGGCTCGCCCGAGATCACCACCTGCCCGGGCGCATTGAGGTTGGCGGCGCGCACGACGCCGGCGTCGGCCGCCTCGTCGCACACCGCCTCGACGTCGGACGACGACAGGCCGAGGATGGCCGCCATCGCACCGGGCCGCTCGAGCCCGGCCTGGTACATGAGTTCGCCGCGCCGGCGGGTCACCCGCAGCGCGTCCTCGAAACTCATCGCCCCGGCCGCGACCGTGGCCGAGTACTCGCCCAGGCTGTGGCCGGCGACGTAGGCCGGCTGCACGCCCGCCGCCTCGAGCAGCCGGAACGCGGCGACGCTGTGGGTGAGCAGCGCGGGCTGGGTGTGGACCGACTTCTTGAGGTCCTCGGCCGGCCCCTCCCAGCACACGCGCGTGAGCGGGAAGGCGAGCACGCGGTCGGCGGTCTCGAACGTCTCGCGCGCCACCGCGTGGGCCTCGGCCAGCGCGCGGCCCATGCCCACCTGCTGGGCGCCCTGCCCCGGGAACAGGAAGGCGAGCCTCACGCGCCGACCTCGCGCGCCAGCGCGGCCGGCTCGGCCGCGCGCGTCGCGGTGGCGACCGGGATGGTCCAGGTCATCGTCGCCGCGCCCCACGTGGCGCCGCCGCCGAAGGCGGCCATGCCCAGCTTGCCGCCCGGCGACAGCCGTCCGGCGCGCACGACCTCGTCGAGCGCGATCGGGATCGAGGCGGACGAGGTGTTGCCGAAGCGGTCGATGTTGATGACGCACTTGGCGGCGTCGAGCCCCAGCCGCTCGCGCACGCCGTCGATGATGCGCAGATTCGCCTGGTGCGGGATGAACAGGTCGAGGTCCGCCCCGCCCCAGCCGCTGCGCTCGAGGCAGAGGCCGAGCGACTCGACCATGCTGCGCACGGCGAACGGGAACAGCTTCTTGCCCTGCATGCGGATGAAGTGCTCACGGCCGGCCACGGTGTCGGAGGTGGCGGGGTTGCGCGAGATCCCCGAGGGCACCTCGAGCACCTCGCCCAGTTCGCCGTCGCTGTGCATGTCCACCGCGTGCAGCCCCTCGCCCGCGGGCGCCGGCCGCAGCACGGCGGCGCCGGCACCGTCGCCGAACAGCACGCAGGTGTTGCGGTCGGTGTAGTCCACGATGCGCGACAGCGTCTCGACGCCCACGACGAGCACGGTGTCCGCGACGCCGGCGCCGATCAGGCCGCGCGCCAGGCCGAGCCCGAACACGAACCCGGTGCAGGCGGCGAACATGTCGTAGGCGGCGGCGCGCCGGGCGCCGAGCTTCTGCTGCAGCGTGCAGGCGCACGACGGCAGGATGCGGTCCGGGGTCGTGGTGGCGAGCACGATCTGGTCCACCTGCGAGGGCTCGAGCCCCGCCATGTCGAGGGCGCGCTGGCAGGCGATCAAGGCGAGGTCCGAACTGGCCTGGTCGGGCGCCGCGATGCGGCGCTCGCGGATGCCGGTGCGCTCGACGATCCACTCGTCCGACGTCTCGACCATCTGCGCCAGGTCGTGGTTGGTCAGCACGCGCTCCGGCACGTAGTGCCCGGTGCCGGCGATGGTGACGCCTCGGATGCCGTCAGGCTGCGGTGACATGGTCCGCCTGGATCTCCTCACGGATGTGCTCGTTGACCCGCTTCTCGACGAAGGTCGAGAGCGTGCCGATGGCGCTGCGGAACGCGCGCGGCCCGCTCGACCCGTGACCGATGAAGCAGACGCCGTTGACGCCCAGCAGCGGCGCCGCACCGTACTCCTGCCAGTCGAGCCGGGCGCGCAGGCGCTTGAGCGCCGGACGCATGAACAGCGCGCCGAACAACGCCAGGGGGTCGCGCTGCACCTGCTCCTTGACCGCGCTGCCCAGGAATTGGGCCACGCCCTCGGCCGTCTTCAGCACGACGTTGCCGGTGAAGCCATCCGTGACGATCACGTCGAACGTCCCCTTGAGGATGTCCCGACCCTCGGCGTTGCCGGCGAAGTCGAGATGGCGCGCCTGCTTGAGCAGCGGCAGCGCCTCCTGCACGAGCGCGTTGCCCTTGCTCTCCTCCTCGCCGATCGAGAGCAGCCCGACCCTCGGGTTCTCCCGGCCCAGCAGGTAGCGAGCGTAGCATGCCCCCATGTGGGCGAACTGCACCAGGTACTGCGGTTTGACGTCGGAGTTGGCGCCGACATCCAGCACGATGGTGCCGTTGCCGGGATTCGGGAACAGGGCGGCGAGCGCCGGACGCGACACGCCCTCGAGCCGGCCGAGGCCGAGCAGCGCCGAGGCCACCACCGCGCCGGTGTTGCCGGCGCTGAAGATGGCGTCCACCTTGCGCTCCTTGTGGAGCTGCATCAGCACGCCGAGCGAGGTGTCGCGGCGGCGGGCGACCGCGGCCGCCTTCTCGCCCATGGCGACCTTGCCGGCGGCGTGCACGACCTCGATGCCGAGGTCGTCGGCATGGGCATGCTTGAGCGCCTGACGGATCTCGGCCTCGTCGCCGACCAGGGTCAGTTGGAAGCGATCGCGCCACTCGCGGAACGCGAGCCGCGCACCTTCGGCCACGGGCTGGGGGCCGAAGTCGCCTCCCATCGCATCAATCCCGATGCGCGGGATGGAGGACATGTGATCGTCGGCCGGCCGCTACTCCTCGCGCGGCGCGACGATCTCCTGGTTCCCGTAGTAGCCGCAGGACGGGCAGATGCGGTGGGGCTGCCGCGGCGCACCGCAGTGGCTGCAGCTGTTGAGACCCGGCTTCTGGAGCTTACAGTGCGTGCGGCGCTTCTTGCCGCGCGTCGAGGAGTGCCTCCGCTTGGGAACCGCCATGACGCTGAACCTCCTGGGCTACCGGATTCCCGGGCCGCCTTCGGGTCCGCGGGGCTCCGCGGACTCGCAGGCGCAGGGCCCGTCGTTGCGGTCCTGACCGCACGTCGGGCACAGACCCCGGCAATCCTCCCGGCAATGGGGAGTGATGGGCAACTCGAGCAGCAGCGCCTCCCGCACCGATTCGCGCAGGTCCAGCCGCCGCCCGTCGTGGAACAGCATGATCGCGTCGCGTTCGAGCTGTCGCTGCTCGTCCCGCGCCGCCTGTCCGGAACGCTCCGCCAGCAACGTGGTGGGACCGGTCACCTCGAGTTCGAACGTGCGCAGGCATCGCGCGCACTCGAGGCGGGCCACCGACTTGACGTCACCGCGCACCGACACCGTGTCGCCGGTCCGGTCGACGCGGAAGGAGCCGCGGACGATGCCGGGCCACTCCGCATCGGGCAGGCCGATGTCACGGGCGGACGCCTCGACCTCCACACGGTCCAGATTGGGCCGGATGGTGGTCAGATCGAGGATGAATTCGTTCATAGACACCGCGAGTCGGCCTTGGGCCGACCCGCGGAACCGCCGCAAGCTAGCACAGGCTGTGAAGTTGAGTCCAGACGAGGGGCCCTCGGCCGAAGCCGTCCGCCCCACCCCCGGACCCGCATGGCCGGCGAGCCGGCCCTCAGTGGCTGAGGGCCGCGACGCCGAAGAACAGCTTGACCTCGCGCTCGGCCGAGGCGGGGCTGTCCGAAGCGTGTACCGAGTTGGCGCCCTTGGACTTGGCGTACAGCTTGCGGATGGTGCCCTCGGCCGCCTGGGCGGGGTCGGTGGCGCCGATGACCTCGCGCAGGGTGGCCACGGCCGCCTCGCGCTGCAGGCAGCAGAGCATGACCGGGTGCGAGGTCATGAAGTCCACCAGGTCATTGAAGAACGGCTTGCCGACGTGCTCGGCGTAGAACTCCTGGCACTGCTCGCGCGTCAGCCGCGTGTAGCGGGCCTCGACGATCTGGAAGCCCTTGTCCTCGACGTGCGCGAGGATCCGCCCGACCAGGTTCCGCTCGGTGGCGTCCGGCTTGACGATGAACAACGTG
>CAZMQP010000187.1:3437-5192 GCA_964568385.1 uncultured bacterium | reverse complement strand
CGTGGTGCTCGACCTCGGCTTCCAGATGCTGGACCTGTCGCTGTGGGTGCTCGGCGGCCCCAAGGTGTCCTCGGTGACCGCCAGCGTGCACCGCAGCCGCAAGGGTGAGGTCGAGGACAGCGCCACGGCGTTCCTGCGGCTCGAGAACGGCGCGACCCTGACGCTCGAGCTCACGTGGGGCCTGCTGATGGAGAAGGACTTCCACTACCTCAACCTGTTCGGCGCCGGCGGCGCCGCGCTGCTCAACCCGTTCCGGGTGCACAAGGGCATGCACGGCACGCTGGTCAACGTGACGCCCACGCTCGAGACCTCGCGCAACCAGTACCGCCAGTCCATCGAGGCGCAGATCGCCCACTTCGCGGACGCGCTGCGCGCGGGCCGCAAGCCGATGGGGACCGCCGACGAGATCTACCCCGTGATGCAGTTGATGGACGCCATCTACCGCAGCGCCGAGCAGGGGAAGGAAGTGAAGGTGGGCTGAGTGAAGCCCCCTCGTGGTTGTGATGCCGCCCTCGCCGCCGCGTCGGGCCTCGTGCTCGGCGCGGCGTTCCTTCCGGTGGCGCTGCCGGTGCTGGCCTGGTTCGCGTTCGTTCCGCTGCTGCTCGTGCTGGAGCGCCGCGTCGAGGAGGGCCGCCCGCTGCGGAGCCTGTTCGCGATCGGCTATGCGGGCGGCTTCGCGTTCTTCCTGACCGGCACGCACTGGCTGGCGCTGCTCGACGACGTCGCGCTGACCGTGCCCGTGCTCAAGTACGCGGGCTGGGTGCTGGCCGGCGCCTACCTGGCGCTCTACTGGGGCCTCGCGACGGCGCTGGCGGGCGGCCTGTCGCGCCGCTGCGGCCTGCCCGCGCGCTGGACGTTCGTGGCGGCGATGCTGGTGGTCGAGGAGTGGCGCGGCTCGGGCGAACTCGGATTCCCGTGGTTCCAGCCCGGCTACACGCAGCACACGCTGCCCTCGGCGCTCGCGCTCGCGAGCCTGGGAAGCGTGACGCTGGTGACGCTGTGGGTGCTGGCGGCCAACGCCTTCGCGGTGACCGCGTGGCGGTCGCGGACGCCGCGGGCCGCGCTCACCCTGGCGGTGTGGCTGGCGCTGCCGTGGGCGCAGCCGGCGGCGTGGGCGCCCGCCGACCGCGGCGAGGGCCGTCCGGTGGTGTCGCTGGTGCAGGGCAATATCCCCGGGCGCATCAAGTGGAGCGGACAGCACCAGCGCGAGATCCTCGCCGCCTTCATCGCCCTCACCGACTCCGCGGGCGCCCGCGAGCCGCGGCCGGCACTGCATGTGTGGCCCGAGACCGCGACCGGGAGCTACCTGCGCAAGCAGATCGAGCAGACGGTCGAGGTCTCGGCGCTCGCGTCGCGCGTGCGCGCCCCGGTATTCAGCGGCTATGCCGACTTCGAGTATGGCGCTGACGGCCGCCCGAGGTCGCTCAATGCGGCGGGGCAATGGTCGCCCGATGGCACGCTGTCGCCGTCCTACGCCAAGCGCCACCTGGTGCCCTTCGGCGAGCGCATGCCGTTCCAGTGGCTCGTGCCCGCGCTGGGCCGTCTCGACCTCGGACAGGCGGAGTGGACGCCGGGCGAGCGCACGGTGCTGGTGCCGACGGCGTTCGGGGACATGGCGACGCTGATCTGCTTCGAGAGCATCTTCCCCGACCTGGCGCGCGACGACGTCCGCGCCGGCGCGCGTCTGCTCGTCAACGTCACGAACGACGAGTGGTTCGGCAACAGTGCCGCGCTCTACCAGCATGCGGCGATGGC